>JBGCFJ010000404.1:0-4705 GCA_045106885.1 Saprospiraceae bacterium | reverse complement strand
CGGCAACCCACCCCTAACCCCTCCCTTCAAAAGGAGGGGGACTAATCTTCTTGAATATTGCGAAATATCACCAATTTATGATGATAATTTTGCAATTTTTCGACTCCCTTCCATTAAAAGGGAAGGGCTGGGGATGGGTTGCGGAGTAGTAACAATAAAAGACTAATACAATTTCTTAAAAACCATTAAAATGTCTAAAAAAATTCTAGCCTTTGGCGCAAGCAGTAGCATACATTCTATCAATAAAAAATTCGCCACTTTTGCAGCCAATCAAATAGCGGATGCAGCAATCACCATATTAGATTTAAATGATTTTGAAATGCCTATTTATAGCGTTGACCGAGAAGCAGCAAGTGGCATTCCTGACTTAGCAAAGCAATTCAAAAAACATATTCAAGATGCAGATGGCATCATCGTCTCTTTTGCAGAACACAACGGTTCTTACACCGCCGCTTACAAAAACATTTACGATTGGATGTCTAGATTAGAAGGAAGTGTTTGGGAAGAAAAAACAATGATTCTACTATCGACTTCTCCAGGCGGTCGAGGCGCAAAAACAGTCTTGGAAGCAGCTTTGAGTACTTATTCCAGAGGGAATAAAAATGTGGTGGCTCATTTTTCTTTGCCTGCTTTTGGACAGAATTTTTCTGTGGAGGGGGGGATTACGGATTCGGGGTTGTTGGAAGGGTTTAAGGGGCAGTTGGGGGTGTTTGAGAGGGCTTTGTAATAGTGATTTTTTCTTAATTCATCCGTTGTCCTTCAATAATCCGTGGCACTTTTTTTCTGCAATGGATTAATAAAGGACAACGGACATTTTAATTTTATTAAACAGGAAAGATTATACTAAGTACTCAGACAACTTTATGCTAACAAATTAAACTATATTCGTCAAAAGAACTCTATGTGCTCCGTGTTCTCTGTTACTCCGTGGTGAAAATAAGCTACGCTCGTCCAAATAGAAAGGTTTGTTTTTGTTCTACCACTTAAATCTTAAAAAGCCCCCAACCGAACCCCCACAAAAAAAGTCCGAGGCGCACCAGGTCCATAAATAAAATTACTATCTCTATCCTTCCCTAAGTCAAAATCATTTTGGTAAGCATTGGTAATATTTTTAACCCCAGCAAAAACTTCTAGGCCAGCATCTAAATTCTTCAAATTAAAAGTATAACCTGTTTTAATACTCAACTCAGTAAAAGATTTAGATTGGATGTATTCGTCTGTTTCTACGCCAGGCGCACCAGCAAAATGGGCAATGGTCATATTACCCGTATAGACTACATTTAAAGTCGTATTAAATTGTTTGGTAGGAAAAAAAGAAAGGGTGGCGTAGCCATATTCATTCGGTGTTCTTAAAAATGCTCTTAATGGATTGAGGCCATCAATATTATCGACGGCTTGGTCAAATAGGCTAGATTGGATGGTTGCACCTACTTCTAATTGTGCTTTTTGGCGATAATTGGCTCTTAGTTCTAGCGTGCCTCCTTTGACGGTGGAACCTGCACCATTACGTTTTTCAAAGCGTTCGCCGAAGGCATCTTCGCCGATGGGTTGTAAAAAGAAGGCATTATTTAAATGGGTATAGAATCCTTCTATGGTGAAGCCTGCCACAAAATTTTCGGTGGCTTTATCGTAATTAATCGAGCCGCTAATGCTATTGGAACGTTCCTCTTTTAAATCAGGAGAGAGGGAAATTCTAGAAATGCCGCCACCTGCAAAAGCAATGTGCAAATCGGCATCAAAAGCTTGTGGCGCTCGGAAACCTGTTCCCCAAGTCAGGCGAAATTGAGTAGATAATTGAGGTCGATAGAGGAAGGAAACTCTAGGGCTTAAAATAGTTTTACCTACTAGATTATGTTTGTCTGCTCGAACACCAGTTAGCAACGTCAATTTTTCATTCAGTTCCCAATCACTTTGCAAAAAGAAGCCTAGGTTTTTAGTTAGTTGGTCAATCTTATAATTATAGGCATCAATCACATCTAAGACATCATCTACGACATATTCGCCTCCAAAAGTCACAACATTATTTCCCGCACCTAAAAAATTATTTAAGCGATGATTGACTTGCAAACCACCTTGAAGCGTTGTATTGGCAGAAGTACCATAGGGTGCATTTAATTGATAGTCTAAAATATCCGCAGGTTCATCAGGTGAAATGCCTGTGAAGTGGTCTCTATCTGTATTTTGTCCAGCTAAATAGGTGATAAAAGAACTATTATCTTTGTTAAAATTGATTTGATAATCCAAACTTGCCATTAGGACATCATGCGTTCTTTCTTCAGATTGTAGGGCTAAATGGGCAGGTTTATTGACCATTTCTCCACCGTAGCGATATTCATTCAAACTACTTAAACTGATTTCTAATTTTTGATTGTCTTTGGGTTGAAAAAATAAATTTGCGCCAAAGGAATTGTTTTTCAATTTAGATAATTCTGAAAAGTTATCCTCATTATGGTCGTACCAATCTCGCACTCGATTATTCACAAAAATAGAAACACCACCATTGCTTTTTTGATTTAAAACCGTCGCATTTCCTGTTAATATTTTATCGGTTGCGTCCCCATTGATACTTTGCAAAGTATAGCCGACATCATAGCCACTTTTCTTAGGAATTTTGGTAATTACATTCACCGTCCCACCAATCGCACTCGACCCGTATAAGGCAGAACCACCGCCTCTAACCACCTCAATACGCTCGACCATATTGGCTGGAATTTGTTCCATACCATATAATCCTGTTAATGGGCTAAAAATTGGTCGGCCGTTGATAACAATTTGGGAGTAACCACCGCCTAAACCATTCATCCGCAATTGAGTATAATTACAAGTTTGGCAATCCGTTTCTACTCTTAAACCTGGTTGAAATTTAAGTCCTTCGGATAAATTACAGGCTTGTATATTATCCAACATCTCACTAGAAATGATATTAACAATGACAGGAGATTTCGTTTGTCGCTTGAATGTTTTTGTACCTGTAACGACCACTTGGTCTATTAAAATTTGGGTAGGTGCTAATTCAAAATCCAAACTAATGGTTACATCATTTTCCTTAACCATAATTTGTTGTTCTTTTGATTGATAACCAACCATAGAAGCCATGATAGTCAATTCTCCTAAAGGAACATTATTAATAACATAACTTCCTTCCAAATCAGTTACCGCACCTAATTCAGCGCCAACTATTTGAATATTCGCATATTCTATGCTTTCGCCTTTGTGCGTAATAACACCTTGAATATTTGCTGTTTGAGCAAACAGGCAAAAAGTAGTGGTGAGTAGGGAAATTATCGTAAAAAAGTACTTCATTATTTTTCTTTATTTGACCTCTTAAAGGGGTTTTAGTCACGCCTATATTTTTATTTTAAGGCAAAAATAGAAAAATAATTAGAGTTATTGAAATAAATTTTTAGATTAGACTAAAAATTAAATTTAAAATCCATAATTCATTCAAAAATTAACATTCCGTCCAACTTCGGTTAAAAAATATCGGAGTCGATTTAAATAGTCTACCCGCCTCGGCCTGCGGCGACTCAGCAGGGGATTTTGCGAGGCTGCAAAACTTGTCCCACCGAAGGGGAACGTATGTCGGAAGCAGCCGAGTAAATTATAAGCAAACTTTTGTTACAATGTAATAACAGTCAATAAATCTGATTTAGTACTCAAAACTAATCTATCAATTTATTTGTTTAACCCTTACCTTTGTCCTCAACCTTCAATATCAACAACATGGAATTAGACCAAAGAATTAAGCATTTATTAAAACATGGAAATTTAAGAACAACAACCGTTCGGAAATTGGTCCTAAAAGAATTTTTAGAGGCAGGTACTACTGCTATATCTAGCTATGAAATAGAAAAGAAATTTGAAGATTTAGATAGAATTACACTTTACCGTACTTTAAAAACCTTTGAAGAATGTGGCATCATTCATCAAGCAGTAGATGTCAGTGGTCGGTCTAAATATGCTATTTGTTCAGAAGATTGCTCTAACCATAATCATGAAGACCATCATGCACATTTTTATTGCAAAAAATGTGAACGTACCGTTTGTTTGGATGATGTTAAGATTCCTACTTTAAATTTACCTAGGGATTTTCAGTTAGAGGACAGCCAATTGGTATTGTCTGGGGTTTGTGGAGCTTGTCAATAAATCATTTCTTTTCTCCAGCTACCGCCCCTTCCCAATCAGGGTCAGCGCCACCAATCCAACGCCCAGTTTTTTCGTCAAATAAAACCGCATGTACTCGACCAAATCGAGCCTGTTTATCAATCACTTTTACGTCAAATCCTTCTTTTATTAGTTCTTCGGTAAAGGCTGATTGCCAACCAGTGCCTTCATGTGCTTCTACTTGCATTTCTTCTCCATTTCGTCGATAAACGTAGCAGCATCGGTCTGTTCATAACTGGATATTGGATAGTACAAGCAGCAAAAAACAGATAGTTAATAAAAATAAGAGTGGCTTTTTCATGTTTTATTTTTTATAAAGAGCGGTGGGCTGCTATTTTATACTCTTGTAGTTGGATTTATTTCGGTAACGTGCATCCTAAATTGTCATTCGTAGCTTAGACGGCTGGTCTGAGTAGTGTACGGCTTTACTCAAACTACTCAGACCAGCCGTCTAAGCTACTTTTATTATTCAATTAACTTTAGCTCCCCTTTTCGGCTACCCGCCAGAAGTTGTAAAATCAGTAAAAAACTGACATAATTA
>JBGCFJ010000403.1:0-6898 GCA_045106885.1 Saprospiraceae bacterium | reverse complement strand
CCAATTAGCTAAAGAATTCTGGACAGAACTAAAAGAATACGGCAGAATATACATGTATCGCTTTCAACCAAGATATGAAATGTACGCTCGACCAATAACCGAATATCCAGCAAAAACGGTACAAGCGGCGAGTATTATGCTAATGATACAAAATAATCTCAACCCAGCAGTCGCACAGCATCCAAATGAGTTGATAACTTATGGAGGCAATGGTAGCGTTTTTCAGAATTGGGCGCAATATCTATTGACGATGCAATATTTGGCTATCATGACGGAGGAACAAACCTTACACATCTATTCTGGGCATCCGATGGGTTTATTCCCTTCTTCTAAAGATGCACCTAGAGTAGTCGTCACCAACGGCATGATGATTCCCAATTATTCCAAACCAGATGATTGGGAAAAATATAATGCTTTAGGCGTTACGCAATATGGGCAAATGACGGCAGGGTCTTACATGTACATTGGCCCTCAAGGAATTGTCCATGGTACAACGATTACCGTTTTAAATGCCTTTCGGAAACAATTAAAAAAAGGGGAAGTTATTGCTGGAAAAATATTCTTAACCGCCGGCTTAGGAGGTATGAGTGGCGCTCAGCCGAAAGCAGGAAATATTGCAGGCTGTATAACGGTTTGTGCGGAAGTCAATCCAAATGCAGCTCGAAAAAGATGGGAACAAGGTTGGGTGGATGAATTAGTCGATAATTTGGATGATTTGGTGATAAAGGTAAAAGAGGCAGTACACAATAAAGCAGTCGTTTCTATTGCCTTTATTGGAAATATTGTAGCCGTTTGGGAACGATTTGACGAAGAGAATCTTTTTATTCATTTGGGGTCTGACCAGACTTCTTTGCATAATCCTTGGTCAGGTGGCTATTATCCTGTTGGATTAAGTTTTGAAGAATCGAATGCTTTAATGCGTGAAAATCCAGCCGCTTTTAAAGAAAAAGTTCAAGCCTCGCTAAGAAGGCATGCGTCGGCTATTAATAAACATACCACAAAAGGAACTTATTTCTTTGATTATGGCAATGCTTTTTTACTAGAGGCTTCTCGTGCTGGTGCGGATATACTACAAGAAAATGGAATTGATTTCAAATATCCTTCCTATGTCCAAGATATTATGGGACCGATGTGTTTTGATTATGGATTTGGGCCATTTAGATGGGTTTGTACGTCTGGAAATCCAGCAGATTTAGATAAGACGGATGAAATCGCCTTACAAGTCATGGAAACCATACAATTAACTGCCCCTGCGGATATTCAACAACAATTAGCAGATAATATTAAATGGATTCGAGAAGCCAAGCAGAATAAATTAGTCGTCGGTTCACAAGCAAGAATTTTGTATGCAGATACAGAAGGACGTATGAAGATTGCCAACGCATTTAATGAAGCGATTAAAAAAGGGATTATCTCCGCTCCTATTGTTTTAGGCAGAGACCACCATGATGTTAGTGGTACAGACTCTCCTTATAGAGAAACCAGTAATATCTACGACGGCAGCAAATTTACGGCAGATATGGCGATTCACAATGTACTAGGTGATAGTTTCCGAGGGGCTACCTGGGTATCTATTCATAATGGCGGTGGTGTTGGCTGGGGCGAAGTAGTCAATGGCGGTTTTGGATTGGTTTTAGATGGGTCGGAAGCAGCTGCTAAAAAATTGGCAAATATGCTTTTTTATGATGTCAATAATGGAATAGCTCGTAGAAGTTGGGCTAGAAATAAGGGCGCTATAGCTACTTTAAAAAGAGAAATGGAGCGCAGTAGTCAGTTGAAGGTTACTTTGCCTAATTTGGTGGATGAGGAATTGTTGAGTGGTTTGAAGGGGTGATAGGGCAAAAAAATTGCCCACCACACTTTTGTGGTTGGGCAACTTGATAAGTTTATTGTTGTTCAATCTAAAACCTTCCTAGCATTTGAACGACTTGAAAGCCGCCAAATGGTAACATCTTATAGGCTGTACCTCGATAGATGACAAATCTATCCCCTCTATACCAAATCATCTCTCCGCCTAAAGGTAATGCATCAATACAGACGCCTGTTGGTGCATCCACCGCATAATATCGACCTAAACGCTTCTTAAACCAGACCCCATCATATAACCAATATCGTTCTCCAAAGAATCTGACTTTTTGCGCTCGTAGTCCACTAGTTAATGGAAAACGGTTATACCTCAAGTCATAATAATTCGGTGTGTAATGGATACTAGTCCAAAACGTACGATTCCAGTTATTCAAACCGCTGTAATAGTTATTACAGTAGTCATTTCGTTCATTCGCTCGATAATTATAATTAGAACGAGCATTTCGTGCTACGTTTTCCTTTGTATATCTACTATTGTTAACTCGCGTTCCTCTATTTTCTGTTATCAGTCTTCTATTAGCAGTCGTTGTTCTACTATTTGTAGTAGTAGTTGTTCGACGCTTATTCACATAATCACTCTTCGCAGTATTTCCAGTTACCGTTGTACGACGGGTTGATGAAGTTGTTCTAGTTCTTTCCCGATAATCTCGTTTCGCTACACTTTTATTCCTAGTACTTCTATTAGTTGTTGTATTTCTAGTTCTATTTGTATAAGTTTTCTTTGCTGTATTTCTGTTAACTTTTGCTTGCTGATAAACATCGTCTCCTCCACGCTTTGTAATCTGACTGCTTTGTGCGAAAGAATCTGTTGGAACTAATAAAAAGGCTAGTAAGCCACTAAAAGCCAAGGTCCAAAAATTCTTTTTAATTGCTTCTTTTGTCATTGCTAAAAATTTTAAAGCTTAATAAAACATTCTTTAAGAGCGAATATTTGCTAAAATAATTCGATATTATGACGAAATAAAGCCGTTAGGTACACAAAAACTGTCCGTTTTTAACAGATATTTAATAAAATCGGTAAAATTTGGGAAGTTGTGAAGATATAACGCAAGTTAAAAAAATGATTTAATAAATAAAAATGTTTTTTAAAAATTAGGTAAAAAAATATTTTTCATCTAAAAAATCATTTTCACCCAACCATTTAATATATACTTACAGTCTATTATTAAAAAGCAACAAAAGCACTTCATCTTTCTCAAATTTTAAAAAGTGGATATAAATATGAAGAAAGCAATTATTAGAAATTGGCTTTTATTTGGCATATTGCTATTTAGCAGTCAAGTGTTTAGTCAAATTGCCGAAACGTTCCGTAGAACAGATGTTGTCTATTTGAAAAATGGAAGTATTTTTAGAGGGCAAATTGAGGTTTATGAAAAAGATAAAGAATTACAGCTACGAATAGCAACAGATAAGGTAATGGTTATTGAAGCCAAATCTATAAAAAAAATAGTGCAGGAATCTACTGAATCCGAAAAAGCTGCCCAAGTACAAACAGCTAAGGTTATTAAACCCTATGCTTTTAAAGAGAGGGGCTTACATTTCCATACTGCTATCGGCTATATTGGCGGAAACAACCAATTTGGTGATTATACCAATGCCTTTAATGTTCATTTCCAGAGTATTTATCAATTTAATAGGTTAATTGGTACAGGTCTTGGAGTTGGTGTAGATTTTTACAATGTACACTTAGGAAGCATTTTGCCGATATACGTATCGACTCGAGGTTATTTAAAAGCGTCAAGCATTAGCCCTTATTATCACCTTGCAGGTGGATATGGGATTCCAGTCATCCAAGGAGAGACAAGTGGATTTACTGCAACTAAAGGAGGTTATTATTTTGCCCCTGAGTTTGGCTTTAAATTTGGAGGAACAAAAGAAACTAGCTTCACCATGGGTATAGGATTACAATGGCAAAAGGCGACTTATATTCTAGACTTTGCTGATACGATTAGTAAAAATGAAGATACTTATACGTTTAGACGATTTAATTTTAAAATAGGCATTTTATTTTAGGCAAGAAAAAAACATATAATGAGGCTACTTTGGTAAAAGGTTGTATTGAAAATGACCGAACTTACCAAGAAGCATTATATCGGCGATTTTATCCCGTTATGATTGGCATGTGTATGCGTTATACTGCCGATAAGAATTTGGCAATGGAAATCGTCAATGCTGGATTTCTGCGTGTTTTCAAAAAATTATACACTTTCCAATTCACAGGTTCGCTAGAAGGTTGGATTAGAAAGATTGTTTACCATAGTCTGGCAGACCATTTCAAGAAAAAATCAAATAATATTCATTTTTTAGAACTCGAAAAAGGAGAAAAACCAAAAGACAATTATGTTCTAGAGGGCTTATACGCAGAAGATATTTTAAAACTAATTGATAAATTACCAGATGCGACAAGAAGAGTATTTATTTTATATGCAATAGAAGGATACAAACACCATGAAGTAGCCGAAATCTTAAACATCAGTGTTGGCACTTCCAAATGGCATTTATCAGAAGCACGAAAAAAATTAAAGTCCTTTCTTTACGAAGAAGGAATGATAGCTAAAAATGGAGAAAGATAATAAACACATAGCATCCGAATTTGTAGACCATAGTTGGCAAGAAATGTCTAAGTTATTAGACCAGGAAATGCCTGTAAAAAAACGTAAACGAAGATTCTTCTGGTTATTCTTCTTTGGCATTGGTTTATTAGGTCTAATTAGTTTAGTTTATTACACCACAGGTGCTACAATAGATAAAGAACCACCACTCAAATCATTTGCCATTCAAAAAGAAGACAAAGTAGCAGCAACTAAGACACAATTAAATAAGAATAGTCCTTCACCAATCAATTCAAAAAAGGGCTCCGTAAAACAAGCTCTTGCGAAATCATCCGACGATATTCGCGAAATTAGTATAAGCACAGCTATTACAAAAATCCACCCTACAGCAGCAAAAATAGCAACTGCTGTGGGGGCTGGTTCTAGAATAAAGAATAGTCAATCATCCATTCAATCAAAAGATAAAAAGGAGTCGCTATCAACTAAAAAGGAGATAAAAGCAGCCAACAGATTTGATAAAGAGTTACCTATTATTGCTACACTCTCTTTAAGTACGCTACCATACGATAACAACCAATTATTAAGCCTTCCTTTAACCGCTCCTAATATTAAAAAGAAGTCATCCAAATGGCGATTTGGTTTATATGCAGCTACCTTAGCTCCTAAAATGGGAAGTTTTAGGACTGGATTATTTACCGAGGTTGAACTAAATAAAAAATGGGCTATCCATTTTGGTTTAGGATATGCTAGGAGAATTCCATCTTCCAAAACAGCTAATGATAAATCTTTGAACGCTCCTTTCGCAGATACTATGGAAATTGAAGAATTAGAAGATATAAGTCCAACAGCAGGTGCTTCTTCAGCAGACACTACGATTAATACGAATACAAATACAATGGACTTAATACCTATATCAGCCTTTAACTACCGTAGCTTTCACTATTTTGAGTTACCTATTTTATTTCAGTATAAGGTGCGTTCTAAAATTTCACTAGAACTTGGAGGCAGCATTGGATATTTATATGGTTATCGTTATCAATCTGAGGAAGCTTCTATTTTCACCACAAATTCCAATCCATTAAATAATTCGCTTTCTGGTACAAGGGTCGCAAATTTCAACCAAGCAGCTATCGGCACAATCAATCGCATCAATTTAACATTTATTAGTGGATTAAATTATCAGTTGTCAAAAAATATAGTAGGCTATACCAATTATCAGTTGAGTAATAAATATCTCAAATATACCAAACCAGCAAATATTCCAGCTGATGGTTTCAATTTATCTCAAAGATGGCAACAAATAGAGGTAGGAATTCGCTATTATTTTAAATAAAACCTATTTTGTTACTTCATTTACTAGCTTAATCAAAATGATTTGATGGCAAGTGGTATTTTATTTTAAATAGACACTTGGAGGTCTTGGAGACGCTCCAAGGTCAACAGCGTTACTATGCAGCTAAAAATACATCCATTAAAACTTCCCTTAAAAAAGCCGTTCACTATAGCCTATGGCACTTTTTATTCTAGAGACGCCATTATCCTCGAATTACAAGAAGATGGTTTATCTGGATTTGGAGAAGCAACAGTTATCACTTATTACGGAAAAAATTTAGCTCAATTCTTGGCAGTTTTAAAAGAACATCAAGCTTTTATCACTTCCCTAAAGTTAGAACATCCTACCAGCTTTTGGCAGTCCCTCTACCCTATCTTCAAAAATCACCCATTTATTTTATGTGCCTTAGATGTGGCTGCTCACGATTTATGGGCTAAAAAACAGCAATTACCACTTTATCAAGCTTGGGACCTAAAATTGGATGATTTGCCACTAACTAATTATACCATTTCTATTGGAACGATTGACAATATGGTGGCTCAAATGAAGGCTTATCCAGCGCCTATTTATAAAATTAAATTGGGTACTAAAGAAGATATTTCGATTATAAAAGCACTTCGACAAACCTCTACTGCCATCTTTAGAGTAGATGCCAATTGTGCTTGGACGGTAGCAGAATCCTTAAAAAATGCGATTGAATTAAAAAGACTAGGGGTCGAATTTATAGAACAGCCATTAGCTAGAGACAATTGGGAAGGCATGAAGACACTTTTTTCAGAGAGTGTTCTGCCTATTATTGCGGATGAAAGTTGTCAGACAGCAACCGATGTTAAAAAATGTTACCAGCATTTTCATGGCATTAATATCAAATTAATGAAATGCGGCGGCTTTACTCCTGCTTTAAAAATGATTCGGGAAGCAAAAGATTTAGGATTGAAAATAATGTGTGGTTGTATGACAGAGACAAGTATAGGTATTTCTGCCATTGCTCAACTCCTTCCTTTATTGGACTATGTAGATATGGACGGTGCTTTACTACTGAAAATTGACCCAGCAATAGGTGTGGGTATAACAGATGGGCAAGTTAGTTATGGACAAGGTAATGGAATTGGGGCTGTGCTTCTTCCGTAGCTTAGGCTTCTAGCCT
>JBGCFJ010000402.1:0-2782 GCA_045106885.1 Saprospiraceae bacterium | reverse complement strand
AAGCGCCTAATAGAGTGTTTGGCAGTCCAATCATACTAATAAACAAGTAACCAAATATCTTTTTAGAAGTAAAACAATTCTAATCTTTGTAGATTAGACTTAAGTACCTACTATTAAATAATCGTCACTTTTGATGTAGGCTATTTTTTCGCTAGACGAGGCATGAAGAAGTGTCAACTTCTGAACCGCAAAGCGGACGGGATGGCTTGCATAGCCCCGCTATGGAAATATTTTTTAACATGAGCTAAGAAAGGAAGATTCAGGATGAGCAAACACCGTTTGTGAACCGTTTACGGACAGGAGTGCTTATTTCTTAGTGAACCGCTTGCGGATGGGATGCTTAAAGTGGAAAAAGAGCCCATCATAAAGTGTCGAGTATTTGGTTGTAGGTACTTATATTCTTTTTGAGACATTTTCCTTTCAACGAACAAGCGCAATTAACAACCAAACGGAACATTAATTGTTTAGCTATTGATATTGTTTCAATAAATTGAATACCATGAAAAAATATTTTCTAATTCTTTGCTGTTTGTCTTTCTTTTTTGCGTGTAATACTTACCGAAGTTTACCTGAATTAGTTTATAATAATGATTGGGAAACTTTAAATATTAAGGCAACTCCTCAAATAAAAAACGGGGATGCAGCGGCAGGCTGGAAATATTTAACGGAAGGTAATTATATCGGTTCAGGTATTCCTTTCGATTTAGTTAAAAAGCAAATTGCTACTCAAAAAGATACGGTTCTAAATCGAACGGGCGATAATGAAAATTTACCTTTCGGACTAACCGCTTTTCAACACAGTAATGGTACAACGGTTATGTCAGGTAATTGCTTAACTTGCCATGGTGGCTATTTAAATGGCGAATTTATTGCAGGATTAGGGGGATTTGGGTTTAATAATTTTTCTAAAAATAATGCTCCTACTTTTAAGGCATTAAATACTTTAGTCAAAGTAAAATATAAGAAAGACTCAAAGGAAAGAGAAGCCTACGAAATTTTCGGTAAGATTAATAAAGAAGCCTTGTCCTATATTGTTACCCCTTTTGAAGGCGTCAATCCAGCTTTCCGTTTAGAAGAAGCTTATATAATGAAGCGGAATAGAGAAGATTTAACCCTACAAGAAGACAGTAATTACAAATTAGACAAACGATATACCCTTGCTTCTGACGTCCCACCTTGGTGGCATCTTAAAAAGAAAAATGCTTTGTATTATAATGGCATGGGTAGAGGAGATTTCTCTAAATTGTTGATGCAAGCTTCTACCCAAGGCATCAAAGACAGTACAGAAGCTAGAGCTATCCAACAAAATTTTATTGATGTCTTAGCCTATCTTGAAACCATAGAAGCGCCGAAGTATCCTAATCCAGTAAATGAAAAGATTATTTGGCAAGGCGAACAATTATTTAATAAAAAATGTAGTCAATGTCATGGTACTTATGGCGAGATTGAAGCCTACCCTAATAAATTAGTCGCTTTAGAAACGGTAAAAACGGACCCTTATTATGCGCAAAATTTTAGCGCCAAAATGCACTTAGCCGATTGGTATAACGAAAGTTGGTATGGTCAATCTGAGCCTAAATCTTTTGTCAAACCAATGAATGGATATATTGCCCCGCCTTTAGATGGTGTTTGGGCAACAGCTCCTTATTTTCATAATGCGGCCGTGCCTACTTTAGAAGGTGTTTTAAATAGCAAAGTAAGACCTACTTACTGGCGAAGAATCAATCAATTAGACTATGAAAAAATGGGCTGGCAGTATCAAACGATGACTAAAGGGGGGAATAAAAAAACATACAATACCACCTTACCAGGATATAGTAATGCAGGACATGATTTTGGGGATGAATTTACGCAAGACCAGCGGATGGCAGTCATTGAATATTTGAAAACCCTATAATCGGCATAACTCCCGTTTTTTTTGATACTTTTGCATGCATTATTCATTCAATTGTACTTTTCCAAAAAATGGGCATCAAATCATTTTTCGTCAAACCCTTTGCTAAAAAAATTGCTAGAGACATTGACCGTTGGTCAAAAGAAGCAGTTAATGCCCAAAAAAAAGTATTTCAAGCTTTAATTCAAGGTGGAAAAAATACGGTTTTTGGAAGAGAACATGGTTTTGACAAGATAACTTCCTACCAAGCTTTTCGGCAACAAGTTCCTATTCGAGATTACGAAGCTTTGCGACCTTATATTGAACGTATCAAAAAAGGAGAAGCGGATATTCTCTGGAAAGGAAAACCTAAATATTTCGCTAAAACTTCGGGGACTACTTCAGGCGTTAAATACATTCCACTCACCAAGGAAAGTATGCCCAATCATTTTAATTCTGCTAGAAATGCTTTGTTTAATTATTATGCTCGAACAGGTAAAGGCAATTGGTTGGATGGCAAAATGATTTTTCTATCAGGCAGCCCTGAATTAACGGAAGTTGGGGGCATTGCAACTGGTCGATTATCTGGTATTGTCAACCATGAAGTCCCTGCTTGGCTAAAAACCAATCAATTACCAAGTTATCCAACCAACTGCATCGAAGAATGGGAAGAAAAATTAACAGCGATAGTAGCAGAAACCCATCAGCAAGATATGCGCCTAATTAGCGGTATTCCGCCTTGGGTACAGATGTACTATGAACGATTGTTGGACAAAACGGGTAAAAAATACGTCAAGGATATTTTTCCTAATTTTTCTGTCTTTGTTTATGGTGGTGTCAATTTTGAACCCTACCGTTCTAGTTTAGAATCCTTGGTTGGCAAGCGACTGGATAGTGTAGAAACTTATC
>JBGCFJ010000401.1:0-3351 GCA_045106885.1 Saprospiraceae bacterium | reverse complement strand
TTTTTACTCTGGAGGCTAGAAATATCGGCGCTCTCTGTGTCTAGGCTCCAGACTAGACTCTGCTATCCGCTGGTCTCCTGAGCAGCATTGAGAATTTACCTAACACGTACTTAAATTGCTCCTATTCAAATATTTAATTACTTACACAATGAGTAAATAATGAAGGTTGTTCAATGATTGAGATTAGAAAAATAGCAGATTGAAACCCCTATTTATTTTATCATCTATTCATTGAATATTTATTTATAAAACGGACACTCCAGAAGAAACAATCTTAATTCTTCGGACTGCAATCCTAGGTTATTGCCGTTTCCTTGGAGTGCCGCTTGCCTTTGAACATGCGTGTTTAGATACCGTTCTATGAGGATCAAAGGTTTTTATTACTTTGAATCATTGATTTACATATTCTTTCGTTTCTCATGGCTCATTGATTGGTTGGCAAACAAATATCTATTAATAAGTTTACTATGATTAATCAATGAAACGGGAGTTGCCCAACTTGTTAATTAAGTTTGTTGAAAAGAAATTTAGGGGAGGTCGTGGTTTGACACTCTTTCTTTTAGTTATAGGTAGTTAGTTTTTTTAGGGATTGCAAAGTTACACTATTTATACGTAGTTATTTAACAGAAGTCACATAATAATAGTTTAATCAATCTTTTAATTTATTGCTATAGTTTTGTGTAAGCTTGTTTTTTGTGTAGTTTTTAGAATATAATTTTATTTAAGGTTATATTTTGATATATTGTAATAAACGATTGAGAGATGCTAAAAATTATTTTTTTTTGACTTTTTTTTGAAAAAAAATTGTTTTTGCTCGCATTATACATTTTAGAACGACGAAATTCATTAATAAGGTGTTTAAACAAAGTTGAATAGAGGACCAATGATTGTTTTGCGTTGATGTGGTGTGCTGATAAATATTTGAATTATAACAATTCTTCGTTTATCCTTCATCATTCATCGTTTCCTATTTTATTTCCCTAGCGTTCGAGAAATATCTGTATTCTTTGCTTGTATAGCTGGAATGATAGCGGCAATGAACCCAATCCCCAAAGCACCGAATAATAAATAGATTTCCTCTTTTAAAAATAAAGCGCCAGAAAAAGAATAACGATAGGCATCAGACATATACTTTGCCAAAATTTCCATTCCGATATGACTCAGCGCAATACCAATTAAATAACCTAGAATAGCTAAAATTAATCCTTCTAAAACGATTAAGGTGAATATTTTAGTAGGGGAGGCGCCCATTACTCGCATTAAAGACAACTCATATTTTCGCTCTCTTAACGAAGAAAAAAGCGAAATAAAAATACTTAATCCCGATACAAAAACAATGACATAAGCAAGCATTTGTAAGGCGTCTGTACCTGTACCCATCATAGAGTATAAACGATTAATTTCAAAGGCTGGGGTAGCGGCTTGCATGTCTGTATTTTCATTGATATTCCGCTGCATGTTGAGCGTTCGGTAATTATTAGACTTAAATTTGATTAATAAAGAGGTAATGCTTTGGTCTGCATTTTCTAATAAAGAAGCATTTGTTGGCGCAACTTTAGGGGTGTTTTCTGCTGCGTGGTCATCGTGATTATGTTCGTCATGGTCATGTCCTTCGTGGTCGCTATGGTCATGTCCTTCATGGTCATTATGATTGTCAGCACTTTCGCCTTCTTCATGCTCATGAGAATCATGTACTTTCCAAATACTTTGGGTATTCGTTAAGATTAATTGGTCCAATACGGAGCCTGTAGGCTTAAAAATACCTGCTACTTTAAATTGAGGTGCATCATCATGTACCAAATTATCATCTATAATTAAGCCATGAGAACTATAAAAACCATCTCCTAAGCCTAAGCCTAATTTATCGGCAACGGTTGCTCCAATGGTCACTTCCATATCTTTGGCCCATAATTTACCTTGCCCAATTTCCCCATTGTACAAGCCAAATAAATCATAAGTACTACCAATAATTCTATACCCTTGATGACTGTCTCCCATAGATAAAGGAATCGCTTGGTCAATCAATGGGTGCTTAGGATTCATTAACCCCTTAGCACTCTTAATCGGGATATTACCTGTCGGTGAATCAATATGGTACATGCTGGATAAAATTAACTGTAGCGGACTTCCTTTTGCGCCTACTACTAAATTAATCCCCGCCAAATTTTTATCAAATTGGTCCTGCAATTGCTTATTTAAAATCAATAATAAAGAAATCAACCCTACGCCTAATGCAAATAGCACCAAACTTAAAGTCATGGATAGTGGATTATTGATTAGATTCTTCCAGCTTAGTTTGAATAGATTCATTGTTGAAATCTAAAATTTAAAATTTAAAATGTAAAATTTAAAAGTAGGGTATCGGATGTACTACTTACTTTTTCGTTTTTTCTTGGTTTATTCGAGTTTCAGTTGTGGTAATACTAGAGGTGAAGATGGCTACTAATTCTCCGTTATATTTATTTATCCATTAGTCTATTTTTTTCCAACGGATAAATGAAGGCAACGGATTTAGCGAGCTAGAGGAACATTTAAAAATGTTTAATTGACCGCTCTATTTTAAATTTCTAAATGACAATTTGCTTCTCAAATCGCTCCTTCAATCGCCCATCATGGGTCACCACCAATAAAGTTGCTCCAACTGCTGCTGCTTGTTCTTCTAATAATTGAATAACTTCCTCGCAATTTTCATCATCCAAAGCAGAGGTTGGTTCGTCTGCTAAAATAACTTCTGGTTGATTGACAATGGCTCTAGCAATGGCTACTCGTTGTTGTTCCCCTTGACTTAATTCATTCGTTTTGGCATGTAATTTATGCCCTACATTCAACCGATTTAGTAAGTCTGCAATTCTAGCTTTATCTATAGTCACGCCTGCTAATTGCTGTGCTAAAATCAAGTTTTCTTGCACCGTCAAAGACCGAACAAAATGTGCTTTTTGAAAAATAATACCAATACGTTTTCCTCTGAATTTATCTAATGCAGCCGTAGACAACGATTTCAAGGAAGTTCCACCAACTTTTACTTCCCCCTTAGTTGGAGATAATAAACCACCTAATAAATGAAGTAAGGTCGTCTTACCACTTCCTGATTGCCCTAATAACAACCATTGTTCGCCTTTCTGACAAGTAAAATCAGGGAAGGTCAATGTTTGTGCGCCTGTATAAGAAAATTGTAATTGATTGGTTTGCAGCATAGTTTAGTAATTAGTGTATTGACCGCAAAAAGATTTCAATTTAGTTTTGTGGTGACGAAGCTACGCTCCTTAAAGGAATTTTGGGTTAATTACTCCTACAGACGGGGTCAGAGCGCTGCTCTTTTAGTAAAAAATCAAGGAGCGTAGCTTCGAAACG
>JBGCFJ010000400.1:0-1390 GCA_045106885.1 Saprospiraceae bacterium | reverse complement strand
CAGGATGCTTCGATAAAGGTTCTTCTATGGATTTGGGGTCTATGTTATGACCTCCTCGAATGATTAACTCTTTCTTTCTACCTGTTAACCAAAAGAAACCATCGGCATCTTCTCTTCCTAAATCTCCTGTATTATACCATTGGTTCGTCCCATCATTAATAAATATTTTGTGATTGTGGATGGCTTCTTTATAACCAGGAAAAACATTTCTGCCCCTTGCTACAATCGTTCCGATTTCATCTACTTCGGCATCTCTTACATAGTCTTTGTTTTCATCCAAAATAACCACTTTCATGGAATGGTGAACATTAGGAAAACCGATAGAACCAACCCTTCTTTTGCCAAAAGGCGGATTCCCAGAATTGGCACAAGTGCCTTCTGTAAAGCCGTATCCTTCTAATATTTTTATATTGGTCGCCTTTTCAAAATCATTGAATAATTGGACAGAAAGTGGGGCTGCGCCGCAGAGTGCAAATTGCAAACTACTGATGTCATCTCCCTGTTGCGGTACGTCCAATAGCATCTGTAAAATAGTGGGAACAGAGGCAAAAAAGGACACTTTGTAGTGGTCGACTATTTTCCAAAAATTAGCAAGTACGCCTTCTCCTCGGTAACCGCTTGGCGAGCCTAGAATGATGGTATGTCCTCCAGACAAAGGCGTTAAGCCAGTAACAATTACGCCATTGACATGAAACCACGGCAATCCACAGAAAAAGACTTGGGGTTTGCCTAAGGCTAATTGTTTTTCTAAAACCCAAGCATTAAAAATTTCATTGTCATGCGTATGTTGGGCAATTTTAGGTCTTCCTGTTGTCCCCCCCGTATGAAAATAAGACGCAGTATCATTAGCTTGAATATTCCTTTGAAAAGTAAGTCCCTCACTTGAATAAGTCTGGAGCGTCTCCATAAAATCTAATACCGGCATGTCTCCATTTAGAGTCGGTACTTGCGCAGGCTGTCCCACATAATGTCCTAAACTCACCGTTAAAACTGTTTCTAAAGAGGCGACCTCTGGAATTATCTTTAAGGCTTTTTCCCACAAATCGGTATTTGGAGAAGGGGCTAAGGTTACTAAAATTTTAGACCCTGCGGCATTCATGATGTCAATGATATGTTCAGGGTCCAGCATAGGATTAACGGCATTGACAATGCCCGCTGTTTCTGCACCATAAACCGTAAAAAGGGTTTCTGGTAAATTCGGTAAAATATAAGTCACCACCGATTTATCCCCTATACCCAAATTTCGAAACATATTGGCGGCAGCATTAATTTTTCCCATTAATTCCAAATAGGTATAGGCAACATGATTTTGATAATGATTGCCTTGTAGAAAAAATCGCAAGGCGGTTCTTTCTGGATATTTCGCTACACTTCCTGCTATCACTTCATA
>JBGCFJ010000040.1:0-10678 GCA_045106885.1 Saprospiraceae bacterium | reverse complement strand
AATGATGAACGATGAATGATGAACGATGAATTCGGTGTAACCTAAATTCGAAAATTAACCATTCATTTCTTCATCCTTCTGAATGACCAATGTACTATTGACCAATGACTATTTCAATACTATCATCTTTTTAGCAGCAATGCCATAAGGCGTTACTAGCTGATAATAATAAGTACCGTTTGGTAATTCGTTCGCACGCACTTCAATTTGTTGTTGCCCCTTTTCAAAGTTTCCTTTTTTAGTTTGAATCACTTGTCCCTGCATGTCGAGAATGTTTAACTCGATGCCCGCAGCTGCTGGTAATTCAAAACCAATTAAGGTACTGTTAGTAAATGGATTTGGTGTATTTTGTGCTACCTCAAATGTTGGCTGAAGGGTTGCACTTGCTTTTGCTTGCAAGGTGACGCCTAATAGGGAACCATCATTTTGGTAGGCTTCGGAAGCGGCAAAGTCTGCATTAATGTCTAAGAAAGACAATAAATTACCGCTCTTATTTGCTTTAAATTGTAGTTTGAATAACTGTGCATTTTTGGTATTTTTTGTAGCAGCTACATTATGCCAACTAGTTACTAAATAACCTCGGTCTTGAAGGGTAAAACCAAAATTAGCTTTCGTTGCTACACCATCTTTCAAGTCCATTAATTCTAAATCTGTGTATTTTAAGGTAAATTGATAGCCTTCAATATTTTCAAAATCAGTCGCATCAAATTCTACTTCTACCACCTCTCCTGCCTTGACTAATCTATCTGCTACTTCAATTTTCAAGTCTCCTTCTTTCGTTCTATCTTCTGCGGATAAGGCACTTGCACTCGCACTTCCGTTGATGTCTCCAACTTTTACCGCAATAAAGTCTAAATCAGGCATCGTACCACTTAAATTATTGACTTCAATTTGCTCTGGGAAAGTCTCCGCCGCAGGATTATCTGTTGCAAAATCATAATCGGCTGCGACAAAACGCCAGCTAGTATTATCATTTGGAAACTCCGTAGATAAATTCAAGATTAATTTTCTCAATTGAATAATATCAAAAGTACTCACCTCTCCAGATGCATTTACATCCGCCGCAATATATTGGTACGGAGAAGCAAATACTTCTTGCCCTAAAATATGCTTCGTTATTTTTACTAAATCAAAAGTAGATATACCATTTAATACACCATTTGTTTTACTAGGTACTACCGTATAATTCGTACTTCCATTTACATTAAAAGCATAATTTCCATTAGAAGGTGTCATCATATTTTTGTTATCCAAATGCTCAATTCCTACCGCTACATCTTGAACTGCTGACCCAAATTCTGTATAAATTTTACCAGAAATAGAACCGCCTGTCAATGGACATACGCCTTGATTATCTTGAACAATCGTAGTCGTCAAACAGAAATCATAATTGCCTGCTTCATCTATCACATAAATATGGATAGTTTGCGCGCCAACATAAGTACAGTTAAAAATCACACTACTTGGTAAAGCCAATACGCCTGCTAAATCAGACGGTGCTTCATTAGAAATGGACGGATGCCAAATTCGTAAATCTAATTTATCTTTTGGCGTACAGTTATCGGTACTATTTAAATCATAATCACTTGCCCAAATATCTACTTCTTTATTATCTCCCAATTCCAGCGTTAAACCAGCTAAGCAATATGGGCTTGGTCGTACACAATCTTTGAAAGTATACGTGTTTTCTGCTCCAATTGAGTTCCCACATCTATCCGCTACTCGCCACTTCACTTTATAGTTAGTAGCTGGCTCAACCGTCCAATCAAATGTAGCACTATTACCGCTACCTTTAATCGTATTATTTTCAAATATTTCCCAAGAGAAAACTAAGCTTTCGCTGGATGCGTCATTACAATCAGTCGCCGTAGCGGAGAAGGTTTTAGTCGCACTACAACCTGTTGTACCAGTAATACAATCATCAACACTAGCTACTGAAATTGCTGGC
This sequence comes from Saprospiraceae bacterium, assembly GCA_045106885.1. Taxonomy (GTDB): domain Bacteria; phylum Bacteroidota; class Bacteroidia; order Chitinophagales; family Saprospiraceae; genus JAFMDF01. The sequence continues at coordinate 8,730 of JBGCFJ010000040.1, read as the reverse complement.
GCATCATTATCTTCTACTTTTAATATTTGCGTATAAGTAAAGTAAGAAGCCGTACCATATTGGTCACTAGAAATCGTCTGGCTATTCATCACATCGCCTCTCACATTTGAAATTCGATTGATATTAATTGGCTCGTCGCCCGCTTTATATTTACACCAGTTGATAATGTGATAAGTTCTAATTACTTTAAAACAAGCATCATTTACTACATCAAATTGCTGGTCAAAAGATTCATAAGCCATTAAATCACAAGACCCATTTTCTAAAATAATATCTGCTGCTGGTACGCCATCTCCACAAGTGCCTGCCCAGTCTACAGGTAAAGTTACAGACCAATCTGGTCGGTATTCGATGCTAATAAATTGCTCTGCCCATTGAGATACATTGCCTTTTTGGTCTCTAGCTCTGTATCGTCTTTTGGCTTTATAAACGCCACATTCTAAATCAATTAATTGATATTGTTGCTCTATTGTTAAGTCTAAACAAGACAAATTATCCACACAAACAGAAAATGGCACGCCATATTTTCCATTGTATAAATCGGCTAAATCTCCCGTTAAAGCTGCCCACTCCGTATTGTCAAATTGGTGGTCGGCATCTGTATCGGTAGGTGTACCTAAATCTCCATTGTGGAAATTGTCGCAATAGTCCCATTGATTCGGTAAAGCAACGCAAATTGGGTCAATTTTATCTGTAGCGGCTACTTCCATCCAACAGAAATTAAAGTTGCCATTTTTATCAATCGCCAATAATTCTACCGTCACATTTTTATCTAAATCACAACAAGCAAAATCTACAAACTCCGCCCAACCAGTTGGGTCTATATTTCCATTTAATCTATCTCTTACATAAGTATTAACACTACCTTCCCAAACATCTGGTAAACCACAAACTTGTCGTCTGACCAAAATTTTTTCAATTCCACAAGCATCCCAACTTCCGCCATCAATATCTACTGCTCTAATTCTAGATACATCATTGGATAAAGAAACTGTTAATTCATCTTGGCAAACTGCTGATGGTTTAGTGACGTCATCCAAAATAAAATATCGGTAACAAGTATCTTCTTTGATTTGCGTCAAACATTGGTCATAAGCTCTATATCCTACTCGGTAAGTACCTAAACCTAAAGCGCCTGTTTGTCCTAAAGTATTACCTAATTTGTTCCAAGTACTGCCAGCTAAAGTTTCTACCGTAAACATGGCAACTTCTGGTAATAAATCACAGTTATCCGTAGCTGTTGGAGTTGGGAATGCAACTGTTTTGGTACAATTGAAATTAGGTAAATTTATTTTTTCAGCAGTTGCTAAAGTATTAAATGCGCTACATTTTATAGTCGGCGCCAAAGTATCCGTAAATAAGATAGCTTGCGTATCAATTGGCATTGGACCAGTACTGCCACACCAATCTACAATCGTCCAATAACGGAAATATTTTGCCCCACAATTAGAAGGTATTTGTATATCTTCTTTGTTTAAGATATAACTACATACATAATTTTTAGTACTTAATTCAATCGTATCTGTTGGTGTAAAAACTCCGTTTCTTTGTAGTCCAACCATTAAACCTGGTCTGCCTGTTTTATTTAAATCCTCGACTGCATTCGTACCATCCTCGCCACAACTTAAAGTTGCATCTGCCACTTTTACAATCTTGTCAATTCCTGGACGCAATACTCTAACCGTATCTTTTAGTGTAGCCGTATTATTACAATTATCAGCCGCTAACCAAGTCACGATATAAGTCGTTGCATCACAATCTTCTCGAACCGCATTAATTTTTGAAGTACCTTGAAAAGTTACGGTCACATCTGCACAATTATCTATAGCGGTAGGCTGTGTTACCATCAAACCAGCTTCTGTCAAAGTTGGGTCACAAGCATAAATAGTATCCGCAGAAGCAGCTTCCGTAAAAATTGGTGGCGAATTGTCAAAGAACAAAACATTCGTCGAACAAGTACTTGCTTGTCGACCATTATTGCAAAATGGTAAATCTAAACCATCGTAATAAACTCTAGTGACTTCTACTTTTAAGTTACTACTACAACTAGGAATTTGGTCTCTAGTCAACATTGGATAATCTCCATTCTTCCCAGTTCCTGTTGCTAATATTTTACCTGTATTATCAATAATTTTCATCTGATAATACATGGTATCCTGAATGGTATCACAAGTATTTTCTAAAACCATATCAGGCGTAATACTAATCGCACAAGCAGAACCAAAAGGTATCCGAACCTCATCATTACAAGTCAAACTAGGCGCACTTACGGTAAAATAAGTCAGCGCAGATTTGGTCGTATCGCCCTTTAATTTATAACTAATCAGGTAAGTACCGATAGCAAATTTATCGGTAATGACCATATTTTTATCCTTAGAAAGGCAAGTATCTACACAAATCTTTCCTGCCGTATTTGAAATTCTAACAATCGTTGAATCATTTGTAATCACACCACAGGCAGTGTTAATAGTTGCTGCACCAATAGTCAGCGTAGCCATTGTTTCATCACAATCTAATAAAGCATTTTGGATAGATGGCGGCGTCACTGCAAGCTCTCTATTTTTACAACTGACCCAAGAATTCCATCCCGTGCCTTTGGCATAATCACCATTGGTTTTAAAAATAAAACTCAAGCAACCAGAAGGGTTAATATTTGGCGAGCAATCTGCTTGTATCCAACTACCAAAAGCTTTTGACGCACCTGCGCCTGAACTTTTACCTAGTAGGGGTGCGGTATTGTTTTTTAAAGCAGATAAATTGCCATCATAAGCCATCAAAGTATCTCCAACAGCTACATCAAAGTCAACAAAAGCAATCTTAACCATTTGCCAAGGAGTAGAAGGGCAAATAGCAATCGTGTCATTTCTAGGCTTGCCCGTCAAATCTTCGTACAAAGGAAAATTAATGGCATCTCCATCATCCATAAATTTGTTCTGAGCATCACAATCTTGTATCGTAATCGTAATCGCTTGGCTGTCTTTTGGCATGAAAAAAATATCAGCAAAAGCCGCCGTGTTCGTAGTAGTAGAAAGGGAATTGGTTGCTGTTTCAGCAGTGTTTTTTAGGTGGTTGTTGTTGGCAAAAGAGGGATTGATAATAAATACGCTTAACGCTAGCGTCCACAAAAAAATCGAATTCAAACAAGTACGGGTACAACAAGTACCAGTACTTATCAATGATAAGTACAATTTACTGTCCATGGGAATTATTAAGTTTTGGTAAAAAGGTTTCCAGTTGTTTTAGCTTACAATAGCGTGTGCTAAATACGCCAACTGAAAGAGTGTACTAATTTTTTAATTTGGATAGTTCAGTACACTGTAAATTAAATTCTTTATGGTTTTGACCGAGGCTATTTTGAAATTTAACAAGGCATTTTTTTTTTTTTTTTGAGTGTAAGCTCCTGAACCGCACAGCGGATGGGATGCCCCTTTGCTATCGCTGAGAAAAATAACGCTGATAAATTTTAAAAGAGTCCGTCAAAATCGAAAGCTAATTATTTTACAATGTACTCAGTCTTCGCCCTGTTCTATTATTAGTAGGATGGCTAATAATTAAAAAGGGTAACGGTAATAAAATCAATAGAATCTCGTAGGTTTGGTAGTAATGTTTTTTGATAAGGATGATATGACTGAAGGAATAAAGGATTGAGGTTGACTGTCAAATTATTGATAGCAAACCTTTTCCATACAGTTAATTTTCCTTTTTTAGCTTAATTCGCAAAATGGCTTTTGCATTGTTTAATTAGGTAAAGTTGTTGGTCGCAATGGCGTCCATCGTAGGAGTTAAGTATTTTTTTTAGGTTCATAGGAAAATAAATTTTATCATCAATAAGACCTATTCAGTCAATGTGATGTATTGAGTGTTGGATTATAATTTTTGGATAACCTCAAAAAATGAATGTGTCAAACTTTAGGTTTTCAAAAATAAAAGTAGTGTTAGCGTCAACTAACTATTTTTTATAAGTTGTAAATCTTTTGTGGTAAGTATTTTTATAAGTAAAGTAGGTGTGATATTTAAATACGTGACTGCAATATTGGCTTTTTTTTATATAAAAGGCAAGTAATTTTAAAAAAATCAATTTTTGGTAAAAGATACTTCTTTACTAAAAACAATACTTAAAATATTATAAATCAATATTTTATATTTAAAAATAAGCTTAAAATTATAATTAATAATAATTTCACTTATTTGTTTTTTATTAATTTATGACAATAGCCGACATTTAGACAAGCTTGTATTTTATCTATTTGTTATTGTATGACTTCTACTGATTTAATTATTTTAAGGCGCTATCTTGTATCTCTTTCACTCGTTGTACTGCTACTGATTCTGAAAAATGCCGCTTCAAATCATTCGCAAACTTTTTTAGTATTTCTGTTCGTAGTGGCTTATCACAATCCCATTTAAGGAGCAATGAATCAACTATTTGTAAGTCAGATACTAATAGCAATTCTTCTATGTCTGCATTATCTCTCATATTACCTTTTAGATTAGGATACTTTTTGCGCCACTGCTGGGCAGTCATCCCAAATACCAATTCATTAATCAAATCTGCTTCATCGGCTAAATAAAATCCAGCTTTCTTTTTTCCTTTTGGCAAATTCTCAATAACTGCTTCTTTAAGCATAGGGTAATGGGCTTTGGCTAGTTCTCTACGGATGTTCCATTCTATATTGAGTTGCTTTGCTTCTTGTTCTTTGAGACGTTGAAATTCTTTAATAAAATAGATTTGAAAAGATGGATTAAGCCAGTAACAAAAATTAATAGCTATGTCTTGGTGAGCAAAAGTACCACCATAGCGCCCACTTGATGAGGTCATTCCTATGGCTTCAACCATGTCAATCCATTTTGATGGCGACATATTGTATCTATTATTAGTGGCTTTTTCCAATACCGTGTGTATTTGCACTCGGTTAGAAATTGGATTGTGTACCTCTTCCCATTCATGCAAATATCGAATCGTATTCGTATTTTGTATCCAGTTACGAATAGTGAATCTAGGTTCATTATTAGCACTTTTAGCAATATCGGTTAAAGAAATATAATTATCTTGGTCTATTCGTACATTAATTCCGTCAACAATGATTTTCTGTTTTCCCATTTCTTTATTTTGTAGTTTTATTGTTCAGTAAAACTACAAAAACAAACACAAATAATTTCATTTTCTTTAAAAAAATATAAAATAAAACAAATTGATTTAGTTATTTTGTAACGTTCCAAAGTTAATTTCATCTCTCCAAATCACCAACATAATCAAAAAATTGCCACCAAAAACCATGTTTAATTCGACTCAAGCGGTCTCTCCACAAATATTTTTTTAATAGAAAACGATGTTTTGTTACCTCTCCAGCTACATAATTATAGCCTAAAACTGCACATAATTCAGCCCCAGAATTAAAGGGAATCGACCATTTTTTTTGATAACTTTTGCTAATGTTAAAAGTGGAAAAAGCGCTGTACACCAATGCTTGCTTTTCTTCAGTTAAGGTACTAAATCTACCAATACTTGATGCTTTCACTGCCGCTGTTTCTTCGTGCTTCCAGCCTTTCATGGCCGTTGGTTCTGCTCTTTTTTCATGTTTCGCAATCAATATTTTAGGCTCAAAATTCAGTTCTAAAAAATCGAATAATTGCCTCAATGTTTCCGTTGGTTCTGCTACTAAATCTTCATATTTTAAGTGGTAATAACGTTGATGTTGATAGTTTGCCGTAGCGGCTGCTGTGTTAAAGACATAATAGGCTGTTGCTTGGTAGGCATTCATGCCCCTAGCCATTAATGAGGTTATGGTGTCATAGGGATTTCTAACCGTTTGAATTGCTTTTCCTGCTGGGAAATGTTCCAAAAAAGCAGTCATTCCAATGGCATTAGCAGGTGTTTTAGCCACCCAATATTGTTTATTTTGCTGTTGTAAAGTATGCTTAAAAAAGGTGGGTACAAATTCTTGAAAAGAAGTCGATTTTTGTATGAGTTGTTGCAATTCCTTTTCTTGCCAACCAAAGGCAGGTTGTAATAAATTCATCCCTTTTCGCAATTGCCAAGCATCTGTCTTAATCGTCGTTAAGAGTTGATGCTTATTTTCTGCCCAGTTATCATATACTTGTGGAAAAGCAAATAGTCCCGCTTCTGGCCCCGCAAATAATTGCGAATGCCGATTCAAAATGGTCTTTAATAAGGAACTGCCTGTGCTGCCTGAACAGCCGATGAGTATTGCCAAGTGCTACAATTGAAGGTTATGAATTTTAGTGTAAAAATAAGGATTTTAACGGAAGGATTATTTACAACGATGAATGATAAATGATGAACGATGAATTGTGTATAATGAAAAGATATATAGATTTACACACAATTAATTAGCTATTGTATTTGACGAATTCATCATTCATCATTCATCGTTCATCATTTATAGTTTTCTATTCTCTATTCCACCAATCGTTTTCCCTTCCCCGAAACAGCAGAGAGATTAAAAAAGCCCACTACTTCCACATTTTCATCCGAAGGAATAATATTCGTTACGACATTACTCAAAGGGGTCGCAAATAATTCCGCAAAACCACCTGGTCTATCAGTTTGAAATTGGACCTCGCTCAGAAAGAAAAAAGCTTCATTGGTAATGGAATGCAGTTCTACATAGATAGAATCTCCTGGCAAATAAGGAGCTTGAATATCTCCATTTTCATCATCCTCAAAAGAGTTGACACCAAAACGAATGGGCGGAATAAATATCAGCCCATCAATACTTCCTCCATTTGAGAAACCCGCATCGAAAGCAATATTAATTTCTCCAGGCTTTCCTTGGTACACCCCATTCTTCCAAGTTTTAATCCAATAAGAATCACCTGTGCCCACCAAATCTCTTGACCAAAACTCTGCAAAATAGCCTTCTGGAAAAGGACCGTCGGCCGCTTCAAAAGTAAAAGAAATACTATCGACTGGCGGTACATTATTTAGTTTAGAAATAGCATTATAGCTAACGCCATTATATTCCACATTTAAACCATATTGTAAGCCAATTTCGCCAAAAGTTTCGCCTGGTTCAGGCGTCCAAGTATATTCGCCAGGTGCAGTTTCTATAAAATCGTAAACTTTGAGATTTTCATCGGCTACTTGCACGATTGCCCCGCTTAATCCTGGTGGCAAGGTATTATCAAAATATTCTTGAGTTCCTTGCACTTTTATAACCTGTGGCTCTGATTTATTATTAATCCAAGCATCTATGACCACTATTTGTGGTGCGTCTGCTAGGGTTGGCGTGATTTCATCGGTACAACCTATAAACCCAATTTGGAGTAGCAATAGTGCTAATAGAATGGTTTGAAAATTATATTTACTACTATACATTTTTATGTTTTTTTTTACAAGATGACATGATTTTTCAAGATTAACAGGATTGCTCAATAATGATAACTCTAGTGCTTTTATCCTGTTGAATATCGTATCGAATGATTATTTAGAGTTAAAACCTGTCATCCTGTCAAAATTTAAAATTATAAGAAACAGAAGGAAAAACACTCCCGATAATAGATACCCGATTCCCCGTAGTTCTAGTCGGTTCCCCCGCAGCGACTCGTTCATCTGCTTGCGCAAAATAAATCGAAAATGGATTTCTTCGTCCATAAACATTATATACAGAAAAGACCCAATAGCCTTCATTTTTCTTCGCTTTTCCGTTCCGCTTCGTCTTTCTATTTTTTAAGGTTGCAGCTACATCCAAGCGATGAAAGTCGGGAATACGGACATTATTTCGACCATCGCCAAAATTATAAGGAATCGTATAGCCTTGAACTTGGAAACGAGAAGTAGGGAAGGTGGTAGGCGTTCCAGAAACATAAGTGAAATTAGCCGAAAAAGACCAACGATTTTCTGGTTCGTAAAAAAGCGATAATTTAAAATTATGTGTCTGGTCAAAACGAGTTGGATACCATTCACTATTATTAATTCCATCTACTTGTAATTCTGTTCTAGCCAAGGTGTAACTCAAATAACCATTGAATTTCCCTGTATTCTTTTTCACATATAATTCCAATCCATAGGCTCGTCCAATCCCTTCTAACAAATCTCCTTCTAAGAATTCATTGATTAAAAGGTCAGCGCCATCTACATAATCAATTTGACCTTTGGTTTTTCGATAATACACTTCTGCTGAGGTTTCAAAATCGTTTTCTTCGCCAAAATTTTTGAAATAGCCCAAACCTACTTGGTCACCAATTTCTGGTTTGATATTATTGGTACTTGGCGTCCATACATCTAGTGGGTTAGAGGCAGTCGTATTGGAAATTAAATGAATGTATTGAGCAGTTCGGTTATAACTCGCTTTTACAGAACTTTGTGCATTTAATTGGTATTTAACCGAAAATCTTGGTTCTAAAGTACCGTAATTGGCAATAGACTCGCCTTTCTCTGCAGTAAATTCTTGTGTAGGAAATCTTCTAGTACCTGGTTCTAGTGCATCAGCAAATTCAAAATATTTACCTGGTCCTAAATAAGAAAAATTAGAGTAACGCAACCCATATTGCAAATCAATTTTCTCTCCTATTTTTTGGTCATTCCCTACAAAAACAGAAACTTCTAAAGCTTTCTTTTCGGCAAGACTAATGTCTCTTGTTTCCCCATTACTGACCCCAACCGCATTGGCTGGCTCGAAGGTATAACTAAGTATTTCTCCCCCAAAAGTCAGCTTGTTTTCTGGGTTGACAAAATAAGTAAACTCTGGTTTAAAATCTACATTTTGA
>JBGCFJ010000004.1:0-7432 GCA_045106885.1 Saprospiraceae bacterium | reverse complement strand
GCCTGCTTATTGCTTACGCCTTGGTTATTTTAAAGGCTGAAAGGCGAAAGGGCTAAGCGGCAGAAAGGCCTGCTTATTGCTTACGCCTTGGTTATTTTAAAGGCTGAAAGGCGAAAGGGCTAAGCGGCGGAAAGGCTTTTAAATAGAGGCTGTTTAGCTAATTTTGTTTAGGCAAAATTTTGATATTTAAAATCAAGACTTCACTGTCTACTGCTTACTATCAATTATTTGTATCCTCCTCTAGCTTTTATTAAGCCATATAGTCCTGCGCCAATCTTCATCCCAATCGTTTCTAATTTCAATAAAGTATTTTCATCAATGTAGCCAATTCTTTTTGCTATATTCAATTGCGTAATAACTTCCGCATTTGAAGCTTTTGCTATTTTGAAAAAATGAGCAGATTGTTTGTCTGAATCCCTTTCGTCCCCTTCTGCAATATTTGAAGCGATAGAAACTACTGCTCTTTGAATCTGATTTCTAAGTCCATAATCCTTTGCAAATTTTCCCCTATCTGTTAATTCGTATATTTCCGCTGCAAAGTCGATAGCTTGTTGCCAAACCCACAATTTTTTAAATTTACTCATAGTTTTTGTTTTTATCATTGATTTTATGTTCTCAAATCTCCAGTATTTTTTCCATCCCTAGCCTTTCAGCCCCTGAGCCTTTTCGCCTCTCCGCCTTATTCTAATTTTTCTATTTTTTTAATATTTCCTTGAATGGGTATAATAGTGACGGTTGTATCTTTTTCAGCAGCGTAAAATAAGTACTCGCTATTATGCCCTATCAAATTGACTGCTAAGGTTTCTTTATCTGTAAAGGTTATTTGATGATTCATTTCAAGTGTTCCTTGTTTTAGTTGTTCAGATTTTTTTAGTCCTCCTCCTAAGCCAAATCCAATAAAACCTCCAAATAACGCATAAATAATTAAGACTATTAGAAAACTATAAATATTTCCCTCAGAAAATATTTTATTCATATTCTTATAACTTTTCTTAGCCTTATACCAGTCCTTTTCCTTATTTCGATCGTGATACCATTTTGTAATATAGGCTGCGAGCAAACAAATAGAAGGTAAGACAATAAATGTCGTTATCAATAGTTTTAGATTGGATGTCAAAAGGATAATAGGACTCAATAATATATCCTGAACACTAGCATAATTAATAATATTAATTCCCAAAATCCATAAAAAATAGCATCTTTAAAAACGCCCAAAATCAACAAATATAAATACCCCAAGGATAAATAATCCTGCAAATTTCTTTGAGTTGATTCCTTTTTTACCAATTCCTCTTTCTCCATTTAATTATTGATTAGTTCTCTAATTGCTTTTGTTCCATTCAAACGATTGATTATTCCTAAGTTCTTTGCCTTCCTATTTTTAATCACTTCCACCACTTACTCCCCTTCATCTTCTCCTTATACATATCCAAATACTTCTGGTCTAACGCTGGTGAATCTTTATATTTTACCCGCATGGCTACCAATTTTTCTTTTAAATCCGCAACGACTTCTGCATATTCTGGCTCCTGATACACATTTTTCATTTCATTGCTATCTTTTTTGCGGTCATATAATTCCCATTCATCGACATCGAAATAGAAATGGGCTAGTTTATAATCTTCTGTCACAATGCCATAATGTCGCTTGACCATGTGAACGGATGGATATTCGTAATAATGGTAATAAACGGCCTCTCTAAAGTTTTCTGCTTCGCCTTTGAAGATAGGAACTAAACTTTCGCCCTGCATATCGCTTGGAGCAGTAACGCCTGCGGCATCTAAAAAAGTCTGGGCAAAGTCAAGATTTTGTACCATCGTAGTATTGGTTTGATTCGGTTGAATCACGTTTGGCCATCTAACCATAAAGGGTGTTTTAAAAGATTCATCGTAAATAAATCTTTTATCAAACCAACCGTGTTCGCCTAAATAAAAACCTTGGTCAGAAGTGTAAACCACAATTGTATTTTCTGCTAGTCCACTTTCTTCCAAATAATCTAAAACTTCCCCTACTCCATCATCTACTGCCGCAATACTGCCCAAATAATCTTGCATATATCGCTGATAGCGCCATTGCATTTTTTCCTTTTCGGTCATGCTTGGGTAGCGCTTTTTAAAATCTTCATTGATGGGGTCGTAAACCGCATCCCATTTAGCTCTTTGTGCTTCGTTTTGTCTGCCTACTTCTCTTTTATAAGCGCCTTTATCCCATTTAGCCGTTTCAGGAATACCTAATTCATCCATTACTTCTGGGCGAATTTTAGAATCTCCTGCCCAATTCATGTGGGTTAATAAATTCATTTCCGCTTCTTTAGCAGCGCTGCCTCTTCCTTCATAATCGTCAAATAAAGTAGCTGGTTCGGGGAAAGTTTTTTTAGTAAAAGTTTTATAATGTCTTTCTGGTGGCAACCATTCTCGGTGAGGTGCTTTATGTAAATACATCAATAGAAATGGGTCATCTTCTTTTCTTTCTGTCTTTAGCCAATTTAAGGTTTTATCGGTGATAATATCGGTGGTGTAACCCGTTTCTCTAATTTTTCCATTCTTTTTGGTAATAAAATCTGGGTTATAATACGTGCCTTGTCCAGGCAGAATTTGAAATTCATCAAAGCCTTTTGGGTTATTGCCAAAGTGTAGTTTACCAAACATAGCCGTTTGATAACCAGCATCTTGTAATAATTGAGGAAAGGTAACATTCGTCGTATCAAATGGAAACATGTTATCAATTTTCCCATTGAGGTGACTATGTTTTCCCGTTAAAATGACTGCTCTAGAAGGAGCGCAAATAGAATTGGTGACGCAAGCATTCGTAAATAACATACCTTCGTTGGCGATGCGGTCAATATTTGGGGTCTCGGTCAGATGATTGGAATACGCACTTATTGCTTGGTAGGCGTGGTCATCTGACATGATGAAGAGGATATTGGGTTTCTTTTTAGGTGTTTCTTCAGCTTGTTTTTCTATTTGTTGGCAAGCAAGGCAAAATAACATTGCTACTAACAAAAGCAGTATAGATTGTTTGGTTATCATCTTGTCCTAAATAATTTGAATGGTTAGTATTAATCGGCACTAACATACAAAATTAATTCGCTAACCAAGGTATCCTACTAATAAAAAATCAAATATTACCATTTTTTATGTTTGTAAAATTATTAAAAACACAAAATATTTATTAATTTTAGCTTACAAACAAAGGCTACCCATCTAAAGTTGGACACTCAATTTTAGGATAGACAACGAAAAATCTATATTTTCCGACGCTTGGAACAGCGAATATAGATTCGCTGTTGTCGAAAATGTCCAAGCTTAGACCGGGAGCCCAAACAAATAAACTATGAAAGAAAACAAAAGAAAAATTCATCACCCAGACGATAATCTATTCAAAAAGGTGATGGAAGATAAGACTAATGCCAGAGCCTATTTAGAAGAATTCTATCCAGCATTAGCTAAAAATTTAGACTTGGACCGTTTACAAATCCAGTCTGAAAGTTTCTTAACGCCTCAATTTAGCGCATTTAAATCAGACATCATTTATCGCTGTCCTTTCAAAGGAAGTGAAGAATATGTGCAATATGCCCTAATATTATGGGAACATAAGTCAAAACCAAAAAAATGGGTTGCTATTCAATTGGGCTTGTATATTTTTTTAACATTAGATAAAATGGAAAGAGAAAAAGGTCGAGCCATTGAACCCATTATTCCATTGTTGTTTTATAATGGAAAGGAAAAATGGATACCAAAAACACTAACCGAACTGTTTAGTGATTTTGAATTTTACCATTTAATCAAAGATTTTATTCCAAGTTTTGACTTTTTGTTTAAAAATTTGGTGGGAACTCCTATCGAAAAACTAACTAAAATTAATACTGCTTTTTTTAGAAGTGCTATGGTAGCGATGGCTAATCGGGAAAGCATGGACTTGATTTATAGTAAATTTAGCTTTATTTTTGATTTGGGCGATGATTATCATTTAGAAATTTTAATGACCTATGTTTTAAACTTTACGAATCGTTCGCCAAAAGAAATAAAAAATATTTTTAAAGAATTAGATTTAAAAATTGATAAAAATAGAATTATGAGCACTTTAGATATGATTTTAAAAGAAGGGGAAGCAATTGGGTTAAAAAGAGGAGAAGAAATCGGTATCAAAAAAGGAGAAGAAATCGGTATCAAAAAAGGAGAGGAAATCGGTATCAAAAAGGGAGAAGAAATTGGTAAAGTTAAAGAAAGAGCATTTCTTTCCTTGACTAATTTATTAAAATTAATAATAAAATTCCCACACTTAAAGGTAGCAGAGATTGCAAATTTCACAGAAATTAAGCCCGAAAAAATAAACCTTTTATTAAAAACCTTTCCTACAAAAAAGAAAAAAAATATTCAACAAACCATCAACAATATTTTTTTAGCAAAAATTGAATTATCAAAAGGTGAAAAAGTGAAAATTTCAAAACTAATCACCCAAATATTAAAGAAAAAATAGCCGTTTATAAGTTCTCAATAATTAAATGGCAAAATGAGTAAATAATGGAACACGTTCTTAATTTTTGCAGCGACTGTTCAAATAACTGTGTTTAGACAAAATTTTAGCATTGAAAATCAAGGATTTACTGCTGACTACCGCTGCTGACTGTCTACTATCTTTTTGCACATTATCCCAAAGTCCTAGGTTTAACATTTAAGTCTTATTAACTTATTCTATAAGTATTTCATCCAAAAAAATCCAAGCATCCGCCCCTTTATTTTTATGCCATTCAGGTAAACCAGCTATTTTTTTAGCCTTAATTTTTATATAACGAGCTTTTACTAAATCAATTTCTAACAAAACATCTTTTGTACTTGCTTCTTTTTGCTCCATCGTAGCATCTAAATTAATATTTTTAGCATTAGCAAAAGTCTGCCCATTTGTAGAAAAAGAACACTGGATAGATTCAGGAGAAAAAATCCAAGCTTTCTGATGAATCAACGTTCCAATTGTTACTCGATTAATAGTTTCTACCTTGCCTAAATCAATGATAAATTCTGCGTTTTCTCCGTTCCAACCTTGCCATAATTGGCTTCCATAATCCGTTGTTCCTCGAAATCCATCTGTCAAAGCAATGCCATGTCCGTGGTATTTGGGTGCATATTCTATTTGATAATCCACTTTTTTGTCCAATGCCAAATGTTTAACCGTTTTTATATCGGCTAAATTGGCATCCAATAATTTATTCGGATTAATTTCTTGTAAACTAATTTGAGCAGCCTTTTTATTATCCAATCTAAACAATAATTCATTCAAACCTTTTTTCATTTGCACTTTTATCAATTTAGCCCTCATCGGAAATCGATTATTAGCAGAAACAGATTGTAAAATTCTACCTGCTCGACTAACTCGAACATTGGTATTTGTATTCAGATAAAAAGTAATCGTCGTATCCATTCTGGCATATAAAGGATAGTCGATATATAGGTAATTACCTGTTTGTTCCGATAATAATTGACCAATTTTGAAAATACCATTTTTAGGAATCGCTGCCTCTGTCCAATTTGGGTCTTGCCCCTTAATTATCTCATCAGCTTTAGTAATTTTGAGCCATTTTTCTGTAGCGCCTGAGTAGATAAAACGATAACTATCTTCTAAATAATTTAAGGCTTCATCTAAAGTCGAAGCTTCTTCTTTTTTAAAGCGTTCGACTTTAGTTTGATTCAAGGGAAATTCTGTATAATAATTTAAGACGACTTCTTCTAATGGATTTAATGCCCTCCGTTTCTGACTCTGTAAAATATTGGTGGCTATTTCACTATCTTCTTTAGATAATTCTCTGTATAATAATTGCTTCTGACGAGTATTCGCATGTTTTAAAAACTGATTTGTTACACTAGTTGCCATTTGATTCTTCGTGCTAAATAACTGATAAAAAACTGGATAAATAAGCGCAGGGTCTTTAGTTAAATAGTTCACTATTTCGGCTGGCTTTCCAGTTAATTCTTTGATTAAATTTTCAGCATAATCATAAAGGGAAGTAATGGCCCCATCACTATCCGCATCTACCCAAATTGGATTGGTAAACCCCATCGGTAAAACTGGTTTTTCTGTCCCTTGTACCATCGGCGCCATTGGTACATTTCCATAGGCAATCAAGGCATACCAACTATCTTTTTTAGGCTGCAAAGTCACGGTTGTAATTAGGCGATTTACGTCCGTATTTTCTGGTATATCAAAAGTTTGAATCACCACTCCATTTTCTACCAATTCTGCTTTATGACAACTAATCCAAGAAGCTGCTTGTACCGTTAAATTTAGGATTAATGCAGGTTGTTCAGTTGCTAGTTTTACGGTGCTACCAATTCCTTGTCCAGCACTTGTTTCCATATTGACAAAAATCCCTCTTGCTACGCTAACTTGCTGATTTTTAATATTTTTTACAATTTCTTGGTTGTCAATTTGAGTAGGCTTATCACTCGTGCTTCTAATATAATTTCTGGGAACACCCGCAATTTGAGCAATGACAGAATGGCTATCGGAATTACCTAAACCCGTTTTCCGCAGCCCCTGATTCAACATATTAAACCAATCTTGCTTAACGGAAAATTTATTATCTGGGGCATCTCTCCAACCTATCCCAAAGTTTTCATTTAACACTTCAAAAGCATCAAAATCCCAATCCCATTCTGGATGTTTGGAAACGCCGTAAAATGGGTCTAAACCTTTCGTATTAAAGAAGTCAGAATCCACCCATCTTGGATGATTAATTTGAATCATTGTATTTGGCAATCCTGCGGTCCGAATCGTGTCAAACAACTCTTTTCCGACAGAAATCTTAGCATTCACTCTTTCTGAACCACTAGCCAAAGGATAGGTATTAAAATGACCAATTGGTGTACTAACTTCATTGCCTACAGCCGTTGCCATATAGTTTTCTAAACCTAATTTTTTCATATAAGGCGCATAATCCAAGACCGCATTATGATCTGTGGCAACTGCCCATTCTAATCCCTCCGCTACACAAGAAATTAAGCGTTCTTCGACATTCGCATCGCCATGTCCAGAAAAGGTAAAAGTATGCAAATGCATATCGCCGCCTATGTATCCTTTAGGGTTTAGTTCTCGTTTCAAACTTGCTTTAAGGTTCGTACT
Source organism: Saprospiraceae bacterium (assembly GCA_045106885.1). Lineage (GTDB taxonomy): Bacteria > Bacteroidota > Bacteroidia > Chitinophagales > Saprospiraceae > JAFMDF01. The sequence goes on along the minus strand of JBGCFJ010000004.1, from coordinate 316 downwards.
TTGACGATTATCCAATACTATTTTTTGCACCTCCACATTGTATTCCATGCCTTTTCCAAACCAAATTTCATAGGCACCAGCAGGTAATTGAAAACTTCCTTTTCCTGTTCTAGAATAAACGGTATGCCCTCTACATGCTAAATCATCTGTAGAGGCTAATCCATGTTCAAAAGGTTCATTTTCCTGCAAAATCACCAATTTTGCAGGCATGTTTTTTTGCGTAGCAGCATCGAGTATTTCAAAATTAACCGTTGCTTTTTGGGCAATTAATACGGTATGCAGTAGGAAAACAAACAAAAAGAGAGGAAGTAGTTGC
>JBGCFJ010000399.1:0-4663 GCA_045106885.1 Saprospiraceae bacterium | reverse complement strand
CTACTGTTGACCCACCTAAATCACTTTGAGCCTTTAAATCATCTATCCGAGATATTTATCATCCGTGATGCTTATTCATCCGTGATATTTACCATCCGTGATGCCTATTCATCCGTGATATTTACCATCCGTGATGCCTATTCATCCGAGATATTTACCATCCGTGATGCCTATTCATCCGTGATATTTATTAATCTAAATTCTGTACAAAAAAATCTAAATCATCTACCATGAAATTAACAAACATCCTTTTGCCATTAATGATTGGCATTTTAAGCTGCCAAGCTCAAACAAAAACAGCTCCTCATCCGATTCTAGAAACTATTAAAACTGGAAATCTAACCAAGGTTAAGCAATTTCTCGAAGACAAGGAAGACATTAACGCTACTTATGCAGGGTATACTTTACTTTGTGCAGCCGTTAAAACCAATCAAAAAGAGATTACAAGTTATCTTTTAGAAAATGAAGCCAATGTAAATAAAATGAGTAATAAAAAAACACCACTTATGTATGCCGCTAAATATGGAAGGCTAGAAATTGCCAAAATTTTAATTCAAAAAGGAGCAGATAAAAAAACAGTGAGTTCCAAAGGTAGAACAGCATTAGACTATGCCCACAGGTATGAAAAGCCGAATTTAATTGTTTTATTGTCCGAATAAGCACATAACAAACTGATTTCAAAATCAAAAAAAAACAGCAATAAATTAATAAAATTCTCAGAATCATTATCTATTCAATTACCGCTTGTATTTCATTACTAAATGTATGCTGCTAAATAATATTGTCAATGTTTTACATTTGTTTATTTAGGGGCGAGGAAAATAATAACCTACCAGCCTGGCGGATTCTTTTTACTTTTAGCTGCGTTAAAATTATTCAACGTAGCAACAGCTATGCTGAATAATTTTGCCTTGCTAAAAGAAAAAATAACCTCGTCATTTCTGGTAGGTTATTTATTGCCTCGCCCCTATTTGATATTCAAGTAAATTGTTAGAAATACTAGGCATAAATCTTGTAGTTACAGCTCCAAGAGAATCATTTAAAAATTAAGGGCAACTTTATCTCTCCCTTTATTGATAGTAAACCCCTCCATTCATTCTATTTATTTAGGATGTTAAGTAATGTACGCTCATTAATTAAGAAAATTACTGCTATTTTTTCAATATTTTTCACCCCAAAATATCGAAAATTCTTATGGTTAAATTTACTTCAATGAATCCATATACATCACTTAAGACGCTACAATTGATAATTAATTACCAGATACTACTGTAATGAGAAGACTATACACCTATTTAGATACAGAAATCTTAAAAAGTTACTTTATCACTAAAGAATATGAACTAACCGTATTTAGGTTTTACGCACTCCTAGTAACGTTTTTTCTTCCTTGTTTTGGCTTTGCTTTAAAATATGCAGACCCTTCTGCTATTGAATATCATAGTCACAGATTTTTAATATCTGCCTATTGGTTGAGTATTTGTTTAGTATCTTTCAAGGTTGATTTTGTCAAAAAATATATGACTTTCTTCGCCAATCTTGGCACCTATATTTTTATGCTTTGGATAATTTGGATTTGTCAAATCAATCACTTCTCCGCAGAATATACCATTGGTTTTTTTCTTTCTTTTTGTAGTTCAGGCATCGTTTTTCGAGGAAGAATTGGTCTAGGTATTTTTATTACCACAATTATCGTGATTACCTCTTTTGTCGTCTTAAGAACACCAAATCTTGGAGTAGATGCAGGTATCTTATTATTATCCATGTCAGCTATTGGCTTAGTCTATTTTGTGGTAATGACTTCAATGTCCTACATTAGCAATCAATTAGAATTACTAAATCACACCTTAGAGGATAAGGTGACCCAAAGAACTCGGTTAGCTGAAAAAAGAGCCAAAGAATTAGCGGAAAAAAATCAAGAATTAGAGCGATTTGCTTATGTAGCATCCCATGACTTGAAAGCTCCCTTGCGAACAATTGATGGTTTTGTTGGGCTACTTGTTCGAAAAACAGAAAGCCTAGGAGATGAAGAGATTAGTCAATATAGTAGTTTCATTACTAAGGGAGTTAGCAGAATGAAACAGACCGTAGATGATTTATTAGAATACTCTAGAGTTGGAAAGGTAGGCATGAAGTTTAAAGCAGTCGACATGGACAGATTAGTAGAAGTTGTTTTAAATGGATTGAGTAGTGCTGTTAATCGCCCTGATGTGCAGCTCCATTTACCAGCAACCTTCCCTGAAGTAATCATTTGCGAAAGCAGGCAAATTGAGCAACTAGTACAAAATTTAATCGAAAATGCTATTAAATTTAATAAATCTGACTATAAAACCGTCCATTTTACCTTCGAAGAACGTACCGATTTTTGGTTATTTCGAGTAAAAGATAATGGAATTGGGATGCCTAAAAAATACATCAAAAATATATTTGAAATGTTCAAGCGTTTACATACGTTTGAGGAATTTCCTGGAACAGGTATAGGCTTAGCTACCTGTAAACGAATTGTAGAAAATCACAATGGAAAGATTACCGTCCAGTCCACCGAAGGCGTCGGCACCACCTTTACATTTACTATTTCAAAGCATTTGAAAATTGTTGAATCTACTAAAAAGAAACCTTTAATAAAAATGCCTATCAGCGCCTAAGTAAAATTTAATTTTCAATTTCAAATTTTTATAACTACCCTAAAAAAGGATTCAAATAAAAACAATTTACAGCCGTATTTTTTTAAAATTTGGAAAGAAAAATTAAGTGAATGAAAAGGTTTAAATAATTTAAAAAAACCAAGCAAACATGACCTTTAATCAACTCATAACTATTTATCGACTACGTTACGAGCCAATTAATACTCATAGGCATAAAAAAGACTAGCCTAAAAAAACAATTAAGCAGCCTACAGTCGTAAATATGTTATCATTTGAGAGGGCGAAAAAAAATCAATTTTATGAAATATCCTCTATACTTGATTTAACCCGTTTTTTTATCTGTTCAATAGAAAAAGGAATTTCTTGATTAAAACAAAAATCTATGTCGTAATCAAGAAAGAGGATTACTAAAGCTAAACCTAAAGAAAATATAGAACAGACGACTTGATCTGGTCGGACTTGATGGACATATTCTCTAATAGCATGTTTATTATAAAGTCTGCCAATATTGATGACAAGAATAAAAGCAAAAGCAGCTATCATGACTAAATTATCAATAGCTTTTGCTTCTTTGAGTCTTGTTTTATCTAACTTAAAACTAGTAGATTTTAAATCTTTAAAAAGACATTCTACAGCCCATCGTTTATCATACGCTTCAATAATAAGCGCATCGTTATCTAGGTTAGAAATAAGTGGTACTGGTTTGTCGTGTTTAGGGTCGTGCCACAACACAAAATGAACACCTGTAAACTGTTCTTTAGTAAAAGCCACCTCTTCTATAAAGAGATGGTTTTGATTAGGTATTTTTTCCAATTCTTGTGGTAAGCTCCATCGTCCTATTGAATTAAATAAGGTGTCTGTTGGTAATGGTTCTAGTTCTCTAAGTATTAAATAATCCTTGGCTTTACCCACCGTTAAATCTTTTGCTCGAAATACTTCCTCATCTTTATAAAGGAGTGTATTACAGGCGATTCTAAATACATAGCTCCAATTTTCCAAACGACAACATTCTTGTAATGCTACACTCCCAAATTCTCCATCACCTAGTAAAATAATCGTTCTTTCACTTGGTAATACATCCGCTAAATCTTTTTGTACTTGTTCTACTAATTCAACATGGTTGGCTTTAGAAAAATGTCCTTTTGCTCCCTTTTTCACTAACCAACCAATAGGAATACTTCTTTTGCCATACACTAGACTAACCATTAATATCGCATGGTGTTTGCCTATTTGAGAACCATCTATTGCTAATTCTATTGTATGTTTACTAGGAAGGAACGGGATTAATAACTTTACTAACTCTTTCATATAAGGCAGATAGTATCTTTGATAATCTATGGCTTTATTATACAAAAATTTCTTAGCCGCCTTCATCCGACTATGCCCCTTAATTAATTGTAGTAAACCTTTTCCAAGTGAGGATAAATGACTAGATTTGTTTCGGATCATGCCAGATATATAGGCTGCTAAAGAGCGAAGTCGACTTCGTAGATGTCCTTTGGGTTTTCTACCTGTTAGCTGTTTGAAAAATTTCAATAGCCTTTTTAGTACCTTTTGGTATAATCTTTTTTTAACATCAAGTTCTTTTTAGTTTGTTAAGTAATTAGTAACTACTCTAACTAAAGGAACTTGACTTTTCTTTCCAAATTTTCAATGAACTTTTTTCAGTTTTAACTTCAAAAAAATATTGTTAAACTCTGATATGGCTGAAGTTTCTCTAATCTGGGTGATTTTTAAAATATTTACTCATTTTGATCTTTTTTTTAAAAACAAGCTAATTTAATCCGTTCTCTAGAAAATTATACGCTTTTTTTACCCGCTTTTTGATCACCTTTTTTTTTAGGGTAGTTATAAATGCTTCTTCGATGGATTCAAAATTTGTCACCAAAAAAAGTGGATCTTTGTAACCTTTTTGATGAAAGTAACCAACATTAACTTCACCATATTCTTTAGCTGTGTAAAAGACCCCTTCAAAAAATAAATAAGGCAAAGCACCTAATGCCATATCTTTGAGTTGA
>JBGCFJ010000398.1:0-5490 GCA_045106885.1 Saprospiraceae bacterium | reverse complement strand
ATTCAGGGTGAGTTGGTAAATCCCCCTGAGTTCCCAAATCTTCTACCGTTTCTACCAAGCCTTTTCCAAATAACTGTTCCCATAGACGATTGACCATCGTTCGAGCAGTTAAGGGATTTTTTTTATCTGTTATCCATTGGGCTAAACCTAGTCTATTTTTAGGTACATTTTCAGGAAATCGGTTTAAGATTTTAGGGGTTGCTGCCTGTACCGTTTCTTTGTGCGATTGCCAATTTCCTCTATCGAATATTTTAGTAGTTCGGCTTCGTTCTTCGGGATTATCTTGCATAATTAAAGTCGTTGAAGGACGAACTTTCATTAACTCCCAAAAATGTTGTGTTTTCACTGCATAATCCACTGTATTTTTGCCTGGAAAATCTTTAGTAAAATAAAACCAATCCATCCGAAAACCCATTTCGGAAGCGTCTTTTAATAAGGGGTTTTTATATTGTAAATATAGGTTATACTTTCCCATTGTAGCGACCAAAGGAATTTCTAAATATGGATGCTCCCGATTATTGGGTGGCAAAGCATATTCCAAAATTTTATCACCATCAGCGGCGTTTAATCGAATGGTAAATTGCCCTCCTTTTTTAGAATTAAGTACTTTAATAATCAGTTTATTCTTTCCCGTTAAGGTTACATTTCTAATAATCGCTTGTCCATTTTGGCGAAAGCCTAAAAATTTGGTATCATATAAAGCAGCATTCACTAAACTATCCGATTCTAAAGAATAAATAGCAGGTTGCCAAGTTTTTAAAAAATGCGCTATTTCATCCGCTCTTTCCTCATTTTCTACTTCCTTTACCCAGTTCGTTAATTGAGCTAATTTTAAGCTGTCTTTAGGTTCATACATTCTCAATAAAGGATAATCCGCATAAGTATCTTCATCTCTAGTATTATTAAAAAATGCCATCATCTGATAATACTCTTCATGTTCAAAAGGGTCATACGGATGTCCATGACATTGTATACAAGCCAAGGTCGTTCCTAAAATAGCTTCCCCTGTCGTATTGACTCGGTCCAATACTGCCGCTACTCGATATTCTTCATTGTTCGTACCTCCTTCATCATTCGTCGTTGTATTTCTATGAAAGCCCGTTGCTATTAATTGTTGATTCGTTGGATTAGTTAGTAAATCACCTGCTAATTGTTCTGTAATAAATTGGTCATAAGGTAAGTCTTTATTAAATGCTTTTATTACATAATCTCGATAAGGGTAAATTGCACGATGTTGGTCTCTTTCAAAACCTTTACTATCGGCGTATCTAGCTAAATCCAACCACATACTCGCCCACTTTTCCCCAAAATGTGGAGAACTCAACAAGTTATCCACCAATTGTTGATAACTAATCGAATTTTCTGTTCTTAGAAAGGCTGTTGCTAGTTCTTTGGGAGCAGGCAAACCAATTAAATCTAAACTGACTCGACGAAGTATCGCCTGCTTTTCAGCTGACGGACTTGGCGTTAAATCATTTTCGGTTAATTTCTCCGCAATAAAATAATCAATATTATTTTTTGCCCAATTGGTCATTATTGCTCCATTAACTGTCCCTAATGCTTTTTCTGTTTTAGGTACTTCAATCGTTTCCACGGAATTATATGCCCAATGTAATCCCCATTCTGCGCCTTCGTCAACCCATTGAGTTAATAAATCAATTTCTTTTTGGGCTAATGGATTCGCTTCAAAAGGCATTCGTTCTTCCACATCTTCTGTGGTCAATCTTTTAATAAATTCACTAGCAGATGGTTTGCCAGGAATAATGGCAGGATGTCCTGAAGTTGTAGGTGCTAGTATTTTTTCTCTCGTCATCATACTAAATCCTCCATTCTGTTTTACGCCACCGTGGCAATGAATGCAATGTTTATTTAGAATGGGTTTGATTTGGGTGTTGAAGTCTATTTTATTAGAATTGGACGTGCATCTGGTTAGTATTAATATTAATCCAAAGATAAAAGCACTCCATCTTATCCACGCAGAAAGCGAGTATTTTAAACGACTATTGATAGTAGGCTTTTCCATAATAATGACTAATTTTTTAATATGACCAAATTTAAAAAAAGCAAATGACATTTTACTAAAAAAAAATTCCTTTCATTCCTTACCTTGCGAAAAAAATTAATGTTTCTTTGAATACCCCCTCCAACTTATCAGAATAAACAGTGAAAAATCAGCTCGTCCGATGACTATCGTCGTCGGATGAGCTGATTTTAACCATCGGACGACGCAGTCATCGGACGGGTAAAATCTTATTCCACTGTTTACTCCAACAAGTCGGAGGGATTTGTCAGAGAACCAAATTAACTAACTACACAAAAATTAAAAATGCCTACTAAAACCCGCTGTACTTGGTGTTTGTCCTACGGAGATTTTATCAGTTATCACGATGAAGAATGGGGCGTACCCGTTCATGATGACCGTCATTTATTTGAAATGCTGATATTAGAAGGTGCACAAGCTGGATTAAATTGGTTAACTGTCTTAAAAAAACAGGAAGGCTATAAAGCGGCTTTTGATAATTTTGATGCGGAGAAAATTGTGCAATATGATGAAACAAAGCTGGCAGCATTAGTACAAAATTCAGCCATTATTCGGCATAAACTAAAAATCAATTCTGTCGTTAAAAATGCGAAGGGGTTTTTGAAAATTCGAGAAGAATTTGGCAGTTTTGACCAATATATTTGGCAGTTTGTCGATGGACAGCCCATTATCAATAACTTTAAGGAAAATAAAGACGTTCCTGCTACTAGTAGAGAGAGTGACGCCATGAGTAAAGCCTTAAAAAAACGAGGTTTTTCTTTTGTTGGATCCACCATTTGTTATGCTTATATGCAAGGGGTTGGTATGGTAAATGACCATACAATGGATTGCTATCGGTGGTCAGAAGTACAGGAAAGTTAACTAGACTTGTTGCCCTTTAAAATGGAAAGGTATTTTTATCCATAATTAATTTATCAAGTAACGAGAAGCTCTTGATAAAACCAAACAAAACATTAGCAGATGATTATTTTAATAAGACTCGCCATTTTAGCTGGCATTATCTACGGAGGATGGAAAGTGGGCCATTACTTAGCCCAACGATTCAGCAAACAAAAACAATGTGGGTATTGTGAAGGAAAAGGCTATTGGCTGGGAACAAGAGAACGAAATTTTTGCAAAAAATGCAATGGAACAGGGCTTTTAGAAAAAGGATAAGAACGTAGCCTTTCCTTTTCTAGGATAAAACCTTACTTTCGTTTTCTAATCACGATTTATTTTTAAGTAGAAGAATAGCGAGTCTAATTTAGCAGAATTTATCGTTCATCATTCATCATTTACCATTCCAATTATGATTCCAGCAAACGAAACTTTCGGCGGTACTTTTCCATTTAAGCCTAATTTTTTTGAGGGCAATGGCTTTAAAATGCACTACGTAGATGAAGGCGAAGGCGATGTAATTATTTGTTTACACGGTCAACCAACTTGGAGTTATTTATATCGAAATTTTATTCCACCTTTATCCAAAACACATCGGGTTATTGTACCCGACCATAAAGGATATGGGAAAAGTGAAACACCACAAGATTCCGAATATACTTTTAAGAATCATGTAGAGAATTTAGCTGCGCTCATTGAACATCTAGGTTTGGAAGACATTACTTTCGTTTGCCAAGATTGGGGAGGGCCAATTACGGGGGCTTATACCTTGCGTTATCCTGATAAAGTTAAACGTATATGTATGATGAATACGATGATGGGCTATGGCTTTGCAGCAAGAGATGTGCCACCGTCTAATCCTAAACCACCAGGTTTACAAGAATCGCCTTGGTTTCAGTGGGTTTTAAAAGCTAGTAAAGAAGGGTTTTATCGGGAAGCAATGGGACAATTAGGAGATAATGTATTGAGCAATATGAAAAAATTATATTTTCATAATTCTGCCGCAGTAGACGAACAATGGATTCGAGCTTATTCTATGCCGTTTGCAACGAAGGAAGAATGTATTGCTGCTATTGAATTTCCTTTAGATGCTGCTTTTGGTAGAATTCGGGATTATGTAGTGGAAGGTATTAAAACGGGGAATTTAGAGAAGTTACGAGCTAAACCAGCAATGTTAGCAGAAGGCATGGCAGATAAAGCAATGTTGCCAGCTATGGTCATAGACGATTTTAAACGCTTATTTCCGAATGGACCAATCGTAGAATTAGAAAATGTAGGGCATTTTTGCCAAGAAGATGCCCCTGTAACGTTAGTTGCTTTAATTCAGCAATTTATACAAATGACTTAATACTGTCCAGTCATTCCTATTTTGGCGTTTACTGCAGCCCTATTATCCAGTAATTTCCCATTACTGGATAATTTCAGGGGCTTTTGGAGCATAAATCTTCCAGTAACAGGAAGTTACAGGAAGATATTCAAGACAAAATGGGAATTGCTGAATACTGTCTAAACTCAATTTTCTTAAATTAGTGGCGAACTATATCTCTAAAAATAGTGTAGATTAAGTAAAAAATGGTCTTTTTTACTGCCAAATTAAATATTGGCTTGTTTTTTTATATATCTAATGAAATAGACCAAGAATAGTTGGTTCGGGAAAAACGAACCCATTAACTTTGCAATCGTATTATTTAATAACTAACATCTTATTGCCCAAATAGCTTTTGGAAAATCAGCACATGAGTAAAGTAATCATTGAAAGTGAGATTGAAGCCAAACTAAAACCTGAGACGGATTTAGAAGCCAAGATTATAACCGACCTTGAATTTCAAGCTGGCCTATTTTGGGGTAAACCGAGATATGGACATCCAGAAGGACAAATCATTAATCATATCCCAGAAGTACTAGCTAATGTCGATAAACTAATTATTTCTCCAGAAGTGCGTCGCCAATTACGCCTTATTACCTACGTTCACGATACCTTTAAACATATTGAAGATAAGACCAAGCCTAGAGATTGGACAAAGCACCATAGTGTTTATGCTCGAAAATTCTTAGAGAAATATGTCGATGATAAAGCTATTTTGACCATTACAGAAATGCACGATGAAGCTTATCATGCTTGGCGATTATTTGCTTTAGCCAAAAATCCAGAAAGAAGCCAACTACGATTGGATAATTTATTAAACAAGGTTGGTGATAATATTCAACTATATTATTTATTTTTTAAATGCGATACACAAACGGGAGATAAAATTCAAACGCCTGTTCGGTGGTTTGAGAAAACCGTTAAAGGGATAGAGGTTGTGCAATTTTAGGTGTCGATATTTATTTATTTATTCATTCCCTAACCTGGCAGAGCCAGTACCATAGAAGTCAGACCGTTATCTTCGATAACTGTCAGAAGTCAGATTTGGCACTCGTCAAAAGTCTGACTTCTGACAGAAAATTTCAATTTTCGGTCTGACTTCTGACCTCTTGACTATCAATCTCTTATAATGAATTCTTGCCACGTTTGCGCAAGATTTAATTTGTAAGAGAACTAATTAGTGGAATTTAAATATTTGTATTTAAAG
>JBGCFJ010000397.1:0-5322 GCA_045106885.1 Saprospiraceae bacterium | reverse complement strand
AGAGATTTCTTGCCTTTTTCAGATAAATATGTTTTGACTAGACTCGGAGACCAATTTGGTTTGGTCAATTATCAAGCCGAAGAGATTTTAGCCAACGACTACCAAGAAATACAGAGTTTTTCGACGACTGCTTTTCGAGTTAGAAATGGTTGGAAATGGGGCGTAGTTCATAAAGATGGGCAACAATTTTTGGGCTATTTATATGATTTTATTGCGCCTATCCGAAAGGGAAAAGCTTTAGTCAAAAAAGGGCCTTTTTTTGGGTTGATTGATGCCAATGGTCAGGTAATGGTACCTGCTGAATATTCTAGAATTACGATTTCGGGAGCTAATATTAAGGCTTTTAAGGGTGAAAAATGGACGCTTTTCTATTTAGATGAGGATGGAAAAATTCAAAAAGGGGCTAATTTCAAAAAACATTTTCGCATTCAAATTCAGGGAAAAGATAGCGAAGCGGCACTTAGTCAATTATCAATGAGTGATTTTGGCAATAGTTATTTACTCGACAATTTTGAATGGTTTTTTGTTGGTGAATTAGGAAAATGGGGATTGCGAAGTTTGACTGATGGCGAAGAAGTCATTCCACCTACTTATGATTTTATCCGAATTGAACGAGATTTAGGATACACCATCGTTGGATTGGAAAAACAAGGACAATACCGTTTTGACCGTACCAATTATCGTTTCAATTATCTCTATGGTATAGTGAATAATCAGGTAGGGAAATTAGTGACGCACTTAAAATTATGGGATGTGCGGTCAGATGACTTTAGAAACGGTTCTTTAGTCGCTAGGGTTGTTTTTAATAATGGGCGGCATGGGCTGATGTTAAGAAATGGGAAGTTTGTTAAAAAAGATTATGGATATATTGGGGAATTTAAAAACGGTTTAGCTAAGATTTCTGTGGGTGGTAGAATTTCTGCGAAACTGAATGCAAAAGATAAATCTTTAGGTCTATTACCTGATTATTTGGATAGCTTGCTTGTTGGTAGCGATATGATGGATATTACTTTGCATGACCAAAAAATTCAAACGGCAGCTTATTTAACTTGCGAAGATTGTGAATGGGGCTATATTGATACGACCGCTTATACGACGATTCAACCAAAATATGAAATTGCGCACGAATTTGTCAATGATGTTTGTTTGGTGAAATCTAAGGGGAAATGGGGAATGATAGACCGATTAGGGAATGCTTTATTACCCTTGGAATACGATGCTGCCAATTTTTTGGAAGGTACAGATAATCAGATTGTTAAGTTGTCAAAATATGCTAAGAAATATGGATTAATGGACACCTTAGGGCAATTATTGGTCGATTTAAAATATGATGAATTGAGTGTTTTACAAGAAGAAAGATTAGGCGTGAGAATAGGTAATAATTGGGGGTATGTAGCCAAAGATGGAACCGCAGTCATTCCGCCAAAATTTCAAAGAATTGCCCCTTTTTCTGAAGGTTTAGCGGCTGTTAGATATCAGCGAAAATGGTTGTTTATTAATCAAAATGGACAAACCCAATTGGATGATAATTATAGAGCAATTGGTAGTTTTAAACAAGGGAAAGCATGGGCTAAAAAAGATAAGGGGGTAGGTTATATTTCTAAAGATGGTTCGACGATTATTCCTTTTCAATTTAGCCAAGCTTTTGATTTTAAAAATGGTATTGCTAGGGTTGTTAAAGATGGGAAATATGGTCTAATTGATGAAAAAGGAGCCTATGTATTGAAGCCAAAATTTAATCATATTGCCCCCTTTGATGAACATGGTTTGGCAATTGTTCGCTATGGCAATAAGGTGACTCGGTATGGAATGATTGACCAAACAGGGAATTTAATTACTACCCAAAATTATCGTAAAATTTACCCTTTTAAAGAAGGACGGGCTTTGGTTCAACATAAAAATGGCTACGGTTTTATTGATAAAAATGGATTATTAGTTATAGAAGGAAATTATTCTAAAGCAGCTTCTTTTTCAGAAGGTCGAGCAATGGTACAAAGAGATAACCGTTGTGGTTTTATTGACTTGGCTGGGAGAGCAATTATTCCATTAAACTATTCTAAATGTCTAGATTTTGAAGATGGAAAAGCGGTGGTTTATGAAGGTTTAAAAAAAGGTGGTTTAATTGATTTATCTGGCAAGGAAATCATTGAACCTGGTATTAATCGACTCATGGGTTTTAAAGATGGTCGAGGTTTGGTTCGAGAAAATTACGATTATTATTACATTGCCGAAGATGCTAGTTGGCGAGATGGCTATTTTGAAAAAGCAGAACGCTATCAATATGGCATTGCTGCCGTAAGAAAAGGTGGAAAATGGGGCATTATTAATCGAAATGGCTTAAATTTAATTTCTAATAAATATGACCAAATTACCACCTTTGAGGAAGGACTAGCCAAAGTTCAATTGAGCCAATTTGTTGGGTTAGCGGATTTAAAAGGTAAACTGATTATTCCGCCCGTTTATGAATTTATTACCTATGCTGGAGACGGTCTTTTTAGAGTTGAAAATGGGGGCAAAATTGGGTATTTGCACAAAGATGGGACATGGGTGTGGCAATTACAAGAGTAAAAGTCCCCTTAAATCAGGTGCTACCCAATTTCCTCTAGTTGCCACAGAAAATAATAACTCCTTTGTGTAATACTTAAAAAATATATCTTTTTGAGCATATTCAGAAACTAAAAAATGATTCACCAATTCTTCCATCTCTAAATCTTCATTTTGCTGAATAAAAGCATCGACTAACCATATCCAAAACAAAGTACTTGTTTCGTGATATCCTCTTGTTGCCGTATATTGATTTTTTAGCTGATTACCTAAATTCGTAATTTACTCAATTTGGTATACATCATATTGCCTAATCCATTCAGTTGATTGATTTGGCGTAAGGTTTATTTTAAAAAATAGTTCTGGGCTGATGACATGCTTCCAACCCCATAGGTTCACTTTATCCGTTTGAAAATTACCACTTTCCCGAATGCCAATTTTGTGTTGCTGGTTAACTAATTCCCAGGATGCGGCTACCTTTTCATTTCCAGATAGATTACTAAAGAAGAAGGGTTTTGTTGGTGTGCCACTAAATTGAATGCTTTTTGGTTCTAATATTACCTTTTTTTCGGGATTCACTGTTTCTTCAAATAAGGCTGGTTTTAAATGGAATGGAAAATTTAGGGCATAATTTGCACTAATTAAAGCCTGATTGATAGCAGTGAAATTATGGACATATTCATCTGTAATAATTACTTTTTCTCCTGTGTTTTCTAAATAATAGTGAATAATAAAGCTGTTTTTTTTCAATTCAATACTTTTCCTCAATGTATAGGCGTAGCCATTGACCAATGCGGATTGACAAACAATAATTAATTGATTGGATGCTTCCTTAATCGTAAATGTAGCTGGTTGAATATCATAAGATTTGTGAAAGGCATAAGTATCATCCGTTTTTTTCAATAAACCGATACCAATTTTGTGAAACCAACCACCTATTGGTGTAGCATCAAATCCCAAGGCGGTATCAATGCCAAATTCATTATAAAACCCTTTTCCTAAAGCAGATTCATTTTGACCATCAGTTCGTTCGATACCAGATAAGGGCATATTTTGAAAATTGACCACGCTGATTTTTCCAGTCCAATCAAATCGAGTCGCTTGATATTGTTCTAAGGGATGGTCAATGTGAATTTCTAGTTGTTTGTTTTTAAGGAGGTATGGCATATAATAGTGAACGGAATTATTAAATCGGTAAATTTAGACTTCTTTGACAATTTTTGCAAAAGCATATTGAAGAAGATATGTTAGAAAAGCCCCCATTGGAGTCTAAAGATAATGAAGTGTATCAAGTATTAAGAAAAGAGTTGCAGGAACACATCCGACGGTCAGGCGCCATACCTTGGCAGTAGCAAGTATCTTCCAGTAACTTCCAGTTACTGGAAGATTTTACCATTGAACAGCTCAAAGAGCTGTTTTACAATTTAGGAATCAATATAGGCGTATTGGCTTTATAAGCTTCATAATCTGCCTGTCCGCCCCATTTTTTATTAGCTTTCGCCTCTAATCCTGGCACACCACTAATTTTCGTCAATAATAAATAGACAAAAAGAGGGGACAATAAAGCGACCCATTGCCAACCTTGCAGCACAGGAATGGCAATAATAAAAACACCCGTCCAAAGCATGATTTCGCCGAAATAATTAGGATGTCTAGATTTAGCCCATAAGCCTGATTGAATAAATTTCCCTTTATTAGCAGGATTTCTACGAAATTGTCGTTTTTGATAATCGGCGACTACCTCCAATAAAAAACCGATAATCCAGACAACTAAACCGACCATGGCAAAAACACCTAATTCTTTGCGTGCGGTTGAAGTGATGCCAATGGTTGCCGCAGAAGCCGTTAAAGTGACCCAGATAGCTTGCAGTGTCCAGACATTCAAAAAGCGCAAAAAGTTAGGTTTAATTGTGTCAAAACGGTCATCTTTTCCATCTTGTAAAATTCGATTGAATAAGAAAGACCCTAAACGAACTGCCCAAATAATGACCAAGCCAGCCAATAACATGGACCGATTGTCAATATTATCGCTCAACTTGAAGGCAATCACAGTAACTAGGATATAAGTAAGACTGCCAGTTAAATCAAAGAATTTCTCTGTTTGAAAAATATTGGCGGGAATAAATACCAGCCAATTAATTAAAAATGCCAATCCCACACCAATGGCAAAAATAGGAAGACCTTGATAGCTTTGACCAGTTTGCGAACCTGCTAATGCGACAAGTGCGGCAATGATAGGCGCAATAATTAAACTTTTAATGACTTGTTGGTTCTTCATTTTTTTCGATATTTAGTTTCGTTGCTACGAATGTCGTAAATCCTTGTCTTTTTTATTAGAAAGACAAGGATAGTTTTTAGGAAGATTTATGGGCAATTAACAAGGATAGGGAAAGATTGTTTTAGACAGGGGAGAAAAGGAGTGTCGTTTTGGTAGGAATATATTGAATAACTTAAATCCGTTGTCGGGTCTATATTTCAAATAATTTAAGTATCTGAGCGCTGGAATCCGTTGGGCAATAAAATCCGTTGGGAAAAATTAGTCCCCGCAAATCTTACCACTAGCTATTATCTATTTTAGGGCGCATCTCAAATTGTCGTTCGTAGCTTAGACCTCTGGTCTGAGTAGGTATACTAGTCCTACTCAGACCAGAGGTCTAAGCTACTTTTAATGCTCAATTAATTATAATGCGACATTTTGAGATGCACCCCTATTTTATCGGATGCTCTAGAAACATAAATAAGTGATACATTTGCCAAATGATAAAATGAATAAAGGGA
>JBGCFJ010000396.1:0-2766 GCA_045106885.1 Saprospiraceae bacterium | reverse complement strand
TGAGCCATATTACTTGTTCTTATTTCCTTCTAAGAACCCTTAAAAAAGCCTTATGTAGCTTGGCTATATGCGGTTTTTTAAGCGCCCTTAGAAGAAAAAATAACTGCGTAATCTGGCACACTTTATTTCTACCTCGTCACTTATTAAAAAATAATTTATGGAAACCAATTCCTTATGGTTCCTAGAAAATATTGATGTCACCAACATTTTCTGTCCTCAAAAGTTAGGTGCAGGAGCGATGGAAAAACATGTTCATAAAAAATACAAAAAAGGAGAATATATTTATATTCCCAACGAACATGCAGACCAAATTTATCTTTTGTTTGAAGGACGGGTGAAAATCGGTGCTTATGGAGACGGAGGCAAAGAAATCACTAAAGCTATTTTAACAACAGGAGAAGTTTTTGGTGAATTATCCCTAATTGGCGAGCAAAAAAGACGAGATTTCGCCTATGTCATGGAATCAACGACTGTTTGTACCATTTCTGTAAATGAGATGAAAAATCTAATGCGAGAACATAGTGGTTTGCAATTATTCATTATGAAAATAATGGGAAATAGAGTGTTAGAGATGGAGCAACGGCTAGAATCCTTAGTTTTCAGAGATTCTCGAACACGTATCATTGAATATTTAGAAAATTTAGCTCAACGAAAAGGTCAACGAGTTGGTTACGAAACCGTTGTGCGTCGATTTTTAACCCACCAAGAAATTGCAAATCTAACGGCTACTTCCCGTCAAACAGTCACCACTGTTTTAAATGAATTAAGAACTAAGAACATCCTTACTTTTAATCGTAAACGATTATTAATTAGAGATATGAATGCCTTAGCAAAAGAAAGAAGTCCACAGTAAAATATACAACGACTATCAATTTGTTTTAAAAAATTAGTATTTTTATACTAAATTCATTTTCTTTGCGAAGAATTACTTTTCTTACCAAGCAAAGTAGTTTACTTAAATTGCTTGAATCTAAATAATTAGAAACAAGAATTTCCTTACATCATCCTTCAAATTCAATATAATGAAAGAAGCAGTAATTGTGTCCACCGCCAGAACGGGAATTGGCAGAGCGTATAAAGGTGCATTTAATAATACCAACGGACCAACTATGGCTGGTTGGGTTATAGAAGAAGCGGTTAAGAGAGCCAAAATTAACCCAGCAGAAGTAGACGATTGTGTTATGGGGTGCGCTATGCAGCAAGGAACTACAGGTCAGAATATAGGCAGATTAGCTGCTTTAGCTGGTGGGTTACCTGTAACTGTAGCTGGTATGACCATTGACCGTCAATGTTCTTCTGGCATGATGGCTATTGCAACCGCAGCCAAGCAAATTATGTATGATGGCATGTCAGTTGCTATAGGTGGAGGAATAGAATCTATCAGTTTGGTGCAGAATGATAAAATGAATACTTACAGAGGTTTAGATAAAAGTTTAGTCGCTAAACACCGTGATGTATATATGCCTATGCTAAAAACAGCAGAAGTAGTAGCGAAAAGATATGGCATTACTAGAGAAGCACAAGATGCTTATGGATTCCAAAGTCAACAAAGAACCGCAGCCGCACAAGCAGCAGGGAAATTTGATGATGAAATCATCTCTTTAACAACGACTAAAGGCATCTTTAATAAAGCAACTAAAGAAATTACTTTTGAAGAAGCAACTTTAGGTAAAGATGAAGGTAACAGGCCTTCTACAACAGTGGAAGCATTAGCTGGATTGAGAACAGTAATTGAAGGTGGTGTAATCACTGCTGGAAATGCAAGTCAATTATCAGACGGTTGTTCTGCAGCTGTATTAATGGACAGCAAATTAGCGGAACAAAGAGGTTTATCACCATTAGGTGCCTATAGAGGAATGGCAGTGGCAGGATGTGAACCAGATGAAATGGGTATTGGACCAGTCTTTGCGATTCCAAAATTATTGAAAGCACATGGCTTAAAGATGAGTGATATTGGTTTATGGGAATTGAATGAAGCTTTTGCGGTACAAGTACTTTATTGCCAAGAAAGATTGGGCATTCCTAATGAAATATTAAACGTTAATGGTGGCGCAATTTCTATTGGTCACCCTTATGGTATGACTGGTGCAAGAATGGTCGGGCATGCTTTAATTGAAGGTAAAAGACGTGGCGCTAAATACGTTGTTTGTACGATGTGTGTTGGTGGTGGTATGGGCGCTGCTGGACTTTTTGAGGTATATTAATATTTTGAGGATTTATGGTAGGTGATAAATGAGTTGTCTTGCTTAAATCTTTATTTAGCATAAAATAAAATGGGTAAGCGGATTATTCTTAATATAGAATAATCCGCTTTTGTGTTTTGGCAAGCTTAAAAACCTAATTCTGGACTAATACTTTTTGACTCGTCTCTATCATTAATATACATTTTCCAACTAACTTTATAAATGCCACTAGTACGACTCCCTAATTTATTGGTTCTTTTCAAGCTATAATTGGTTTGTTTTTCTTTATAACTGGGTTAAGATGCTGTGTTTTTTGGGAGTTAATACAGGGTTCTTCTTACTGCTTTACAACTTTCTTAACCACTCGTCTTTGCTGTTCCATATCCGACAAAGCAACCCAATAGACACCTGTTGGATAAGTTGATAAATCTAGCATCGTACTGTGCTGATTAATTGGCTGTACTGCCAATTGTTGCCCAAAACTATTATACAACATAACTTGTCCAGTTATCGGTTTTGTTATTTCGATAGTCACCATAGCAGTTTTTGGGTTCGGAAACATCAGCACATCGGATGCTGATAA
>JBGCFJ010000395.1:0-2463 GCA_045106885.1 Saprospiraceae bacterium | reverse complement strand
CCCTTGGATAGCATCAAAATGCCCCCTTACAAAGCCGATGACTTATCAGATGTTCCACCCGTTGCTCTCCAGATAAATGATTTACCGATGATGCCTTCAACAGATTGGGCGATTGAAAGTGGGGAATGGCCCAAAATTATTCAAGCCTATTTAGCCTGTGTTAGTTTTGTGGATTATGAGATTGGTAGATTAATAGACGCACTTAAAAATGGAGAACATGCTAATAACACAGTCATTGTGTTATGGTCAGATCACGGCTATCGACTTGGGGAGAAAGGGACTTTTGCCAAACATGCCCTGTGGGAACCAGCAACAAAAGCACCCCTACTATTTGCAGGACCAACTTTACCTCAAGGCAAAGTGATTGATAAACCAGTAGAACTATTGTCTATTTATCCTACCCTTTTAGAATTATGCGGCTTACCTGCCTATAAAAGAAATGAAGGCAAAAGTTTGGTCCCTCTACTATTTGATAGACAAATAAACGACCCTTCGGTAGCTATCACGACTTTTGGAATGAACAATCATACAATTAAAACAAAACGCTTTCGATATATCCAATACGAAGATGGCGGAGAAGAATTGTATGACCACAATAATGACCCAAACGAATGGATTAATCAAGCGGATAATCCAACCTATAAAGCTGAAATAGCTGCTTTGAAAAAACATTTGCCAAAAATTAATAAGCGATGGGCGACTAATTCTTCTTATAAATTTCAACGTTATTTTGTGGAGCAGAAAGCGAGGACGAGTAGTCAAATTAAGTAATAATAAACAACTTCTAAATATGAAAAAAGATAGAAGAAAATTCCTTAAAAATTCAGCTGCACTTTTATCTATGGGTAGTTTTTTTCAATGGGGAGCTTGCAGCAATGTTTCTGCCAACACAAGCAAAGCAACAATTGAAAACATTGAATTATTTCGCTATGATATTAATATTCCTAGATATTTTTCTTTCGGCACTTGGCACAATCGACAGCACTTATTTATGAAGATTTCTTCGGGTGACTTTTATGGTTGGTCTGAAGTGCCCGCATCCATTAATAATCCAGATTTTGACCCTAGCAATTGGGTTAACTATTTAAAACAATATATCGGGCTTGATATTTATAGCGCTCAAAAACTAATTTGGTCTCAACAAAAAGTAGGTACGTCTAGCACTACTAAAGAATTAGAACTTATTGAGATAGGATTACTTGATTTAATAGGTAGGATAGAAAATCGCCCTAGTGTAGAAATACTTGGCTTGCAAGGTCGAAAGGCAGTTCCTGGTTTATATTGCATCCTCCAAAAAGATATAGCGGCCGAAAAAAAGAGAACAAGAGAATGTGTAGAACTTAATCTCAATCATCTAAAATTCAAGATGTTTGGAGAAAAAGAATTGGATTTGCAGATTTTAAAAACGATAAGAAAAGAAATTGGAGAGGAGGCAGTTGTTATCTCTGATGCGAACAAGGGATATAAAAAATGGAATTCCTTGGAAGAATTGGCATTGATATTAAATGAATTTCAAGCGAATGGTCTAAATGCCATCGAAGACCCTGCTAAGTTGGAAACCAATCAATGGATACAATTACAAAATTTAACCCAAGACTTGGCACTAATACCAGATTATCCCTTGCGTCCTGCTTGGGAAAGTATGGAGAATATCCGAAAAGGAATGGGGGAGATTTATAATTTACATCCTTCTTTTATGGGCAGTCTGAAATACTCTGTAGCCTTATCTAAAAAAATCAAAAGCTATGGTGCAAAAGTCATGGTTGGTGATGATAGCTTAGTCGGTCCCGCTTGTACTGCTTGGCAGCAAATTGCTATTGGTGCCAACGCAGCTTGGGTAGAGGCTATTGAGAAAAAAGGGGATTCCGACCCGTTTTTAGATTGTATAATAAGTAGTGCCACGAAACCTGAATTAGATGGAACTTACAGTTTTACTCCTAAACCGGGGTTTGGGCTTGAATTGGATGAGGAAAAACTGAAAGGGATATGTGCAGCTTGGGTTAGTGTAAAATAGCTTCCCATTATTACTCCATAACAATTTTCTTTACCACCTTTCTATCATCAGCAAATAATTCCAAAAAATAAATACCCCTTAAAAAATGAGAGATATTCAATTGATTGGAGGTTAACACACCTGTCTGTAAAATTTTTCCTTCTATTGAGCTAATACTATAATTAAGCATTTTGTTACCACTTTTAATCTCAAAAATGCCTTTATTTGGATTAGGGTAAACTACTATTTCTTCGAGCAACTTTTCTTCCTTAGTTGAAGTTACTGTTCCTCCTGACAAGCTAAAAACTTGAAGGTGTAAAGGGCGGGCATCTTCCGCTACATCTTCCATTAAATACACATACAATTTATCGTTAGCGACAATGGAGTTGAAGTGTCTAAATTTTGTTGCTGCTGCTTCGGCAGAATAAATTATTTTCCAGTCATTTTGTCCTTCTATGGTTGATTTTATC
>JBGCFJ010000394.1:0-5340 GCA_045106885.1 Saprospiraceae bacterium | reverse complement strand
GGTTGTATTTGGATGAATTTTGAAGTTGTACTAGGCAAAAAACGCAGACATAGCCTTTGCTATGGCGAGTATTTTTAACGACGTACAGCTTTAAAAGTCGCCAAATTACCCGACAATATTAACTGGACGGACTACTTAGATAATTTATTAAAAATACTACAAGAAAATCAAACGATTCATATTCAAATTGACGGGCATACCGAGCGCAAGGGCGAAGCTGATTTTTTACTAGATTTATCCGAAGCTAGGGCTTTTGCCATTAAGCGCTATTTGATGGATAAAGGAATTGATAGTGAACGCTTGGCGACTAAGGGATATGGGGGGACTAGACCTGTGAGGATTAGTAAAGAGGAGGCTTTGCGGCGGCAGAATCGGCGGGTGGAGATTCGGATTACTAGGGTGGAATGAAAATGAAATACAAATGATTTAATCAGGAGGATGACCGTGACCGATTAATACACTTCGTAGATTCATTATTTCTTTTCGATTGGTTTTTAGTCTATTGATGGTAGCTCTTCCAATTGACGTTAAACCTTCCATTTTAAGTAAATCGTCACTCCATTTAAAATGACTATGCCAATTATCTTTTCTAGGATGAAACAAAGGAACGATTTTATTGGATTTTGAGTCAATAGCAGTAGTGGCAATATATTTAGAGCCATTGCAAGCACCACAAGCTCTTGCTAAGTTTTCTAATTTATTAGAACCACCTCTAGAAGTTGGAATTATGTGTTCATTTGAATGTCGTCCTGGCACATAGTCTTCTAGGCATTTACAGTATTCGCAACAACCATTTGCTAATTTTTCTAAGGCGTTTCGTATTTCTTTTGGTAGGTAAATTTTAGGCATAAATGCTTTCTCTTGGTTTAATTTTTAAGCGTATCCGTACTTCTTTCAAGGAGGTATTCCAAAGTTTTGCTAATTCAATCATTAATTTTGTCCGTTCTACTGCCCATTTTCCTGTTATCTCAGTTAACTTTAGAAATTCTTGATTTTCTATTTCTGTCATTGTTTCTGATTCTAGCTTATTATATAAACTATCATACTTTTTCCAGAAATCTTCCGATGGTCCTCCATTTTTAATTTGATGGATTAAAGCTTTTTCTTTTTTCTTCTTTTCAGGTGCTTTCCTCTTCTCTAAAATTTTTAATGCCTGATTTACAAATCCTTCTAAATCAGTTATTTGTAATTGGGAAATTCCTTTTAATACTTCTTCGATTTTAACTTGACCAGCTTGTGTAGGAATAGTTTTCATAACTTACTTTTTTATAAAAATAGGGTTTTTCTTTTATAAGTCAAAATCTAAATAAAACCTTATTTTTAGGCTAAAATCAAAAATATCCAAAACCTATTCATCTTTTCCTAATATTGTCTAGTTTATTCCTCATAAACTGTTAGTCAAAAGTAGCACCAAGAACTAATTTAATCATTAGCCTTGCTGTAACTGGTCTTGATAAATTAGATGTTTTTCATATTGGAAAAGAAATTTATCATCAGATGAATTATTAGTATGAATGTGCCTCAACCTTTAAATCCAGATATTAAGAAGGTTTTGTTGAATTAGGAATAAAGAATTCGAGATTATAAAATAAAACGAGGTGACTGTTTCATACAGTCGCCTCGTAGTAGTTTATTGATTTGTAAAACAAAAAATACACAAAAATTAGTATGTGGTCGTGTCTAAGCGAGAAATGATGTTATAAATATAGTATTTGGAAAGTAGTTATCTTATTTTCACCAGAGGCGAATCAAATAAACGTGTTGGATTCAAAACTCTAACCAGCAATAAAAAAACAAGGCGACTGTAATAAACAGTCGCCTTGTAAGGTTAAAATGAAATTTATAAATTGAGAAAGATTAATCAAGTTTACTCCTCCACCTTATAAATCTTCTGCCCCAAACGCTTCAGTTTTCGATTATCAAATCTCAAATAATACATCCCACTTGGCAATTCGCTAATATCGACTTGGTGTCGAGGATTAGTGGTATCTAGGGATAAAATTTTCATGACTTGACCGAAGCTATTGACAATGTGAAGGTTCGCTGGTTTATCTAATTTTTCTAAGAAATGAACCGTTAAATCATGTTGAACAGGGTTTGGATAAAACATTACTTTTTGCGTACTGTTTGGTTTTATTATTGCCATCGCAATATTAGAATAATTGCTTTCCATGGATGGTACAAAAGTTTTGATGCGATAGTAATTTTCCCCTAATTTAGGTACTTCATCCATGTAGTGGAACTCATCCATAGTTTCGCTGATTGGACTTGCCATGGTGCTCACTACTTTGAAATCAATACCATTGGTACTTCTTTCAATGATGAAATTACCATTATCATAAGGAATTTTACCATCCCATACTAATTCAACTTGGCCTGCTGTTGTTGTTGTTCTAAGGTTTTCGACGAATAGATTGGCTGCGCAATCAATAATTGTTTTTGTTATAATATTACTCTCTCCAGGATAGCTATTACAGCCTTTTCTTCGAACACATCTGATAAAATAAGTTGTTTTAGTGATGACACCTGGGTCATAATCTTGTGCATTAGAATTTGGAATTTCCATCCAATCTGGATGTCCAGGGTAATATTCCATGGTTACATCACTTTTTAACCATAAATATTCTAACTGTCCGACCCCACCAGTAGGGAAAAACAAGTTGGTTATAATTGTGGGGTCGCCACTAAGACCACACAATAATTCATCATCTTTCACTGCACCACCCGTTAATATATTCTGACATATTGTAGATGGATAAAGTCCTAGGTCTATCGTTAGATTAACATCATTTGGCGCTAAGGTAACGATTTGGCTCATATTATTATTTGGATTGAAATCACTATCAATGGTATCATCTCCGCCAACGCCACCTGCATCCTGTTCCGTAAAAGTGAAGCCTAAGGCATCTACTACGGTTACTTTGTATCCTCCAGGAGGTAAATTAAATTGATAGAGTCCATTGGAATCTGTTTGGATAGTTTGAACAAGCATCTCGTCATAATAAGTCGTACCAGATACTTGTAGCGTAACGCCTGGTATGCCTGGTTCTCCTATATCTTGAACGCCGTTAGAATCGGTATCTTCCCAAACAAAATTTCCTAAGATAGCTGGATTGAGGAATTGGAAAGTATCCACGCAAGTACAACCTGTTTCGTCGGTGATAGTAACTATATACGTATTGGTACTTAAATCATTAATAACAGAATCCCTTTCTCCATTATTCCAGTGGTAGGTATAATTCCCACTTCCTCCTGTAACTGCTACGCCTAATGCTCCTTCTGAACCATTAAAAGTCTTAATATCATTCAGGACCTTAATTTCACAAGTGATAGCGCCTGATTCTACGATAGCAATAGTTTCTACCATTGTGCAACCATTAGCATCGGTAACCGTGACATTATAGTTGCCTGCTACTAAATTAAAAGCAGTGTCTGTCGTTTGATTTAAGGCATCATCCCAAAGGTAAGTATATGGTGAAATACCACCAGTTACCGTTAAATGGGCATGATCTGCGCCATTACAACCTACATTTGCCCCTTCTGTTTCAGCCGTTAATGCAGTAGGTTCGGTAAGGGTTACGGAATCAATCGCTGTACAGTTATTGGCATCGGTAATCGTTAATACATAAGTACCTGCACTGAGATTATTGATACTTTCTACATTGGTTGCTCCATTGCTCCATGCTAAAGAGAGTGGGGTAGCACCACCAACGATTAAAGCATCGACTGTTCCAGTATTGTCTCCATTACAAAGAATATTTGTGCCAATTAAGCCTGTGACAATTGCCACAGCATCATTGATGGTCACGCTTGCAGTACTTTCACAATTATTTCCATCAGTAATGGTTAGATTATAAGTGCCTGCTGCTAATCCTGTTGGATTTGAAATATTTCCAATGCCATTATCCCAAGTATAGGTAAAGGGGGCAACGCCACTGTTTACCGTTACCGTAATGCTTCCGTCCATTTCTCCAATACAACTAATATCTGTTTGGGCGATAGTGAAATCTATCACCTCTCCGATAGTTACGTAAGTTGTATCTGTTGCGGTACAAGTTCCATTAGATGCTACCACTATAATTTCATGGGTGCCTGACATCATCATCGTATAAATAGGGGTAGCACTAGTGGCATCATTAAATGAACCACCGCTTGCTGTCCAACTATAAGTTAATGAACCATCTGTAGGAATAGCCGCCAAATTAACTGGCGTACCACCGCAAATCATTGTTCCTGCTGCTGAATTATTAATAGTAACAGAAAATGGAGTCGGTTCGGAAATGGTTGTCGTAGCTATTTTGCTACAACCCATTGCGTCTGTTGCGGTAACGGTATAAGTTCCTGCGGTTAAATTATTAATTGTTGCGACATTTCCAGCACCATTACTCCATGCAAAAGTAATTGGTTCGATGCCTCCGCTTGTGGTAGCCGTAATACTGCCATTCCCATCACCACTACAAACTAAATTGCTAGGAGTGGTATTCAAACTTAAATTTGAAATTTCTCCAATTGTAGCGGAAGTATCAATGGTACAACCAGCAGCATCAGTAATCGTCAAATTATAAGTACCCGCAAGTAAGTTAGTCGGATTTGGAATGTTGCCAATGCCATTATCCCAAGTATAAGTAATTGGTTCGTTATCTGAACTAGCCGTTACATTTATGGAGCCTGTACTATCACCTGCACAAATGACATCACTTAAAGTCATAGCGACAGTTGGACCTTGACTAACCGTAACCGTGATAGTTTCGGTAGCTGTACAAGTGCCATTTGAAGCGGTTAAGATAATTTCGTAAGTACCAGACATCATCATGGTATAAGTAGGAGTTGCACTAGTTGCATCATCAAAAGCACCACCTGTGGCAGTCCATTGATAAGTCAATGTAGGGTCGGAAGGTGTTGAACCAAAATTGATACTTCCTCCAGCGCAAATTTCTCTAGTCGTGCTAATAATACTAACCGCAAAAGGTGTTGGTTCAGAGATACTTGCTGTTCCTGTAGTTGAACAGCCGTTATCATCTGTTACCGTTACTTCATAACTGCCAGCAGGTAAATTATTAACAGTAGCAGTTGTTTCGCCATTACTCCAACTGTAAACATAAGGAGCACTACCTCCACTTGGATTTGCGGTGATGCTTCCCTCGTTTGTTCCAGTACAAGTAGGATTAGTAGGCGTTAATCCTACTGTAATACTTGCCCCTTCACCAATAGTCGTAGCACTATTCGCTGTACAGCCATTGGCATCGGTTACCGTCAAACTATAATCTCCTGCTAGTAAATTGTTTAAATTAGGGACGCCTGTTGTACCATTACTCCAGCTATAAGTATAAGGTGCAGTTC
>JBGCFJ010000393.1:0-6061 GCA_045106885.1 Saprospiraceae bacterium | reverse complement strand
GATGTGCATTATAGTTTTCCAGGTTTAAAAGTCCATTTTAAATCTGCATTAATGATTAGAAAAGAACGAGGAACAACCAAATTATATGCCTACATGAGTACTGGTAATTTCCATGAAGGTACTGCCAAGGTGTATAGTGATTTAGGCTTATTTACAACAGATAGAAGAATTACTTTAGAGGTATCTCGACTTTTCTCCTACTTAGAAACGGTCAAAATGACGAACCAACAATACAAACATTTATTGGTCGGACATTTCGGTTTATTAGAAAATTTAATTGCGATGATTGACCGAGAGATTGAACATGCTAAAGCAGGAAAAAAAGCCAAAATCGTCTTAAAAATGAATAGTTTGCAAGACGAAGAAATGGTCGAAAAGTTATACGAAGCCAGTAATGCAGGTGTTAAAATAGATTTAATTATTAGAGGAATTTGTTCTTTAGTACCAGGCAAAAAAGGCTGGAGTGAAAATATCAATTGCATCAGTATCGTTGACCGTTTTTTAGAACACGCAAGAATCTTTGTTTTTCATAATGACGGAGCTGAAAACGTTTACCTTTCTTCTGCTGATTGGATGGGAAGAAACCTACGTCGAAGAATTGAAACCGCCTTTCCTATTTATGATGAAAAAGTAAAAGCTGAAGTATTAGAAATGCTAAGGATTCAATTATCGGATAATGTAAAAGCAAGAATTATTGATGAGGCCGACGAGAATGAATATAAGCAAAATGATATGGATTTGAGTATTCGGTCACAAGTAGAATTGTATTATCATTATAAACGACAAGAGGAACAGTAGGCAGTAGGTAGTAAAGCAGTTAACTGAAACATTTTTAAAATTCAGCAAAGGGCTTAGTGCATGAGGCAGCGGCATAGAAAGCGGCAAATAGTTAAAAAATATTAGGGTTTACAAGGAAAAATATTTCGAATACAGGTAGTTTTTCCCTTTGCCTTACGCTCAATGCCTTTTGCTAAATAGTAATAAATATTCTAATAAAAAGAGACTTTCCTTGCAAATTGACAAATCTCGTTTTACATTTGCAACAGATGTTAAGTAATTCAACGACATATAATTCTTTAATTCCTACTCGCCGCCGTCGCGTTCGTCGTCGCCCTTAGGGCGCATATCTTAACATATTATCCTACCAAGGGGAGGATAGGTCAGTACCTATACTTCTTTCCAACCAAGTAAATAGCCATACATTTAGTTATTAGTGATTGGTTAATTATGATTAGTATAAATCATAAATCACCTCATCATTATTTATTCTATTAAACAATGAAATCTTTTACTGTAAAAATTGCTACCCAACAGCATTTCAAATATGCAGGGCCGATTTGTCAACTAATCGAAGACTCTGCTAAACAAAGAGGCACAGGTATCGCTAAACGAAAACCTGAATATGTCACTAAAAAAATGGCCGCAGGAAATGCTATTATTGCGCTACATGGCGATGAATTAGCAGGCTTTTGCTATATTGAAGCATGGGACCACGGCAAATATGTCGCTAATTCAGGCTTAATTGTTAATCCAAAATTCAGAAAAAATGGATTAGCTAAAAAAATTAAAGCTAAAGCATTTAATCATGCTAGAAATACCTATCCAACCGCAAAAGTCTTTGGTATTACGACCAGTTTAGCAGTCATGAAAATTAATTCTGATTTGGGCTATAAACCCGTTACTTTTTCAGAATTGACCCAAGATGATGCTTTTTGGAAAGGTTGCCAAAGTTGCCCCAATTATGATATTCTACAAAGAAATGAGCGTAAACTCTGCCTTTGTACAGGCATGTTAGCGCCATCTCAAGAAGAAGCCATGAAATTGGATTTAAGCCATAAAATTATTAAGAATCCTGTGGTCTAACCAATCACTAATCACCAGAAATGAATAATAAAGTTGTTTTAGCCTATAGTGGCGGTTTAGATACTTCATATTGTGTTAAATATTTATCCCAAGAAAGAGGATTGGAAGTTCATACTTGTATTGTAGATACGGGTGGTTTTTCGGAAGAAGAATTAAAAGCAGTAGAAGAAAAAGCTTTCTTTTTAGGGGCTAAAACTTTTAAAATCATCAATGCCGTTCCAGAATATTACAAAAAATGTATTCGGTATTTGATTTATGGAAATGTCTTACGAAATAACACCTATCCATTATCGGTAAGTGCGGAGAGGATGTTTCAAGCTTTAGCAGTCGTCGAACATGCCAAAGAAGTAGGGGCTAAATATGTAGCACATGGTAGTACAGGGGCAGGAAATGACCAAGTGAGATTTGACTTAGTATTCAATACTTTAGGCAACGATTTAGAAATCATTACACCGATTAGAGACATGCAATTGTCTCGACAAGAAGAAATTGAATACTTAAAAAAGCATGGCGTAGATATTAGTTGGGAAAAAGCCCAGTACAGTATTAATCAAGGTATTTGGGGAACAAGTGTAGGCGGAAAAGAGACTTTAACATCTGACCAAGCTTTACCAGAAGAGGCGTATCCAAGTCAATTAGAAAAACGAAAAGCGAAAGAAATTACTTTGCATTTCAAAAAAGGAGAACTCAAAGGGATTAATGGTAAAAATTACCGTGACCCTGTTCGAGCGATTCAATATTTGCAAAAATTGGCAGGGCCTTTTGCGATTGGTAGAGATATTCACGTTGGGGATACGATTATTGGTATTAAAGGACGGGTTGGTTTTGAAGCCGCAGCGCCATTAATTATCATTAAAGCTCATCATTTATTGGAAAAACACACCTTGACAAAATGGCAACAATACTGGAAAGAACAGTTAGCCAACTGGTATGGTATGTTATTACACGAAGGGCAATATTTGGACCCTGTCATGCGAAACATCGAAACTTTCTTAGAAGATACCCAAGAAAATGTAACAGGAAAAGTCATTGTCAAATTAATGCCTTACCGTTTTGAATTACAAGGCATAGAATCAGAGCATGATTTAATGAGCAATGCTTTTGGAAGTTATGGTGAAATGAACAAAGGTTGGTCAGGACAAGATGTGCGAGGATTTACTAAGATTTTGGGCAATCAGCCTAAGATTCATCAGTTAGTAAATAAGAAGAAATAGAAAAGAGAGCAGAGAATAGAGACCATTTTATTGTCAGACTGTCCTTGACTATCAGATAATGCTATGGCAGGTTTGAAAATTGATAATTTTAAATTGATAATTGAAAATTTCCATGATAAAAGTAGGCATAATAGGCGGCGCAGGTTATACCGCAGGAGAGTTATTAAGAATATTAATCTACCATCCAGAAGTAGAAATTGGGTTAGTGCATAGTAATAGTAATGCGGGAAATTTGGTGAGCGATGTCCATACAGATTTATTGGGCGAAACCTCCTTAGTTTTCACTGATGAATTTAATCAAGCTAATCTTGACTGTATTTTCTTATGCATGGGACATGGAAAGTCTAAAGAGTTCTTAGATAATCATCCAATCGAAAAAGGCATTAAAATCGTTGATTTAAGTAGAGATTATCGTTTAAAAGCGGATGCTAAGGATTTTATCTATGGGTTACCTGAATTGAACAAGGACAAAATTGAAGACACAAATTATTTAGCCAATCCTGGTTGTTTTGCGACAGCAATTCAATTAGCCTTATTGCCCTTAGCAGAAGCGAGGTTATTGACTAATGCTATTCATGTTAATGCCATAACAGGGTCAACAGGTGCAGGACAAAAGCCTGGTGCAACAACGCATTTTAGTTGGCGAAATAATAATGTCTCTGTTTATAAAGCTTTTAAGCACCAGCACTTAGACGAGATTTATCAAAGTGTAGAACAATTACAACCTGATTATAAAAAAGACATTCATTTTATCCCTGTGAGAGGTAATTTCTCCAGAGGTATTTTTGCGAATGTCTATACCGATTGTGCTTTGACGGAAGCAGAAGCAGTTTATTTATATGAGCATTTCTATGAAAATGACCCATTTGTATTTGTTTCCCCAAAAAATCCTAATCTAAAGCAGATAGTTAATACCAATAAGTGTATTATTTATATAGAAAAACATGGCGATAAATTGTTAATTGTAAGTATGATTGATAACTTAGTGAAAGGCGCTTCGGGGCAAGCGGTGCAGAATATGAATTTGATGTTTGGATTGGAGGAGAATGTAGGGTTAGGTTTAAAAGCTGTTGCTTTTTGATTTATCTTTTTCTATTTGACGATTATCTGTGGTAGCTGTTACGGTGGCGGTGAGGGCGTCAAAAAACTGTTTGACCGGAGGGAGTTTTTTTTGACTTGATTTTTTGTTTCTTTTTCATCTAAGGAAAAAGAAAAAGTTATTAAACTACCACAGCGTTCCTAATTGAATCCTAAGTAGTAAATAGAAATCTTGTTCTTTTTTCATTGAAAAAAAAGAACCAAAAATTCTAGTTAAAAACAATCGCTCCGCAGTTTTTAACAGGCAGCCGCCACCGAGATAGGTAATCGACAACATTGAATATTAAAGCCATAAAATAAAGTTAACTAAACAAAGAATTAATGGAAAAAAAAACCTATCTAATATTTTAATGCCTGCTGTAATTTCTTTGTTAGTTGCATTTATTAGTTATTGTGCAACTTACCAACAGACTGAAGGACAAATAAAAATTGCAAAAGAGGAAATTAAAAAAGAAATTGATTTAATAAATTTAACCTTCACACAAGAGACTGTAAGAAAGTTAGTTGATAAAGAGGTAAATATAGTAGACCTAAGAAAAAAATTAAATTTTTATCTAGAATCTAATATTATTCAAGATACCTCTTTTAAAATAAAACAGGCAAGCAGTATACTAATAGATGAAACAGTTGCTTTAGAAAAATTTATGGATGGATATGACTTAATTAATGAAGCTGAAATAATGCGAAATAAAAAATGTTCATTAAAAGATATAAACGGGCAATATAAAAAAGCACTAAAAATTTTAACTGAATCCATTGAACTAAATCCATTCAATGGTCAAGCCTATATTAGTAGAAATATATGTTACAGACAATTGGGGCTTCAATATGCATCTGAGCCATATTTTTACTTAAGAGCCTTAGATGATTCAAAAAAGGCACTAGAATATTATGGAGAACCATCATATCCTCTTTATTATATTGGAAAGAACTACAGGAATTTAGAAAAATTAGATTCCGCTTTAATTTATTATGATAGCTCAATTGAAAGCAATGCCAATATTGGTAGATATTATTTTAGTAGAGGAATAGTTAAATTACAAATTGATAGTAAAAAAGAAGATACTTTAGATATTATCGAGGACTTAGAAAAATCATTACTCATTGGAAATATAAGTAAGAGTCAAGAATCAGAAGCTAAAGCGTTTATAAAAAGGCTTAAGAATGAAAATTAGTGACTATAAAAAATAAAAAATGAAATTATTCGACGTTTATCCCCTCTTCGACATAGAACCTGTAAAAGGAACAGGCAACTACGTATTCGACAAAGCGGGCAATAAATACCTAGATTTGTACGGCGGCCATGCGGTGATTTCGATTGGGCATGGGCATCCACATTATGTGGAAAAGATTTCCAATCAAGTCAACATGCTAGGCTTTTACTCTAACTCAGTACAGAATCCATTACAACAAGCATTAGCGGATAAATTAGGGGCATTATCAGGCTGCGATAAGTACGAATTATTCTTGTGTAATTCGGGTGCAGAAGCGAATGAAAACGCTTTAAAATTAGCCTCTTTTAAAACAGGAAAAACAAAAGTAATTTCCTTTAAAAAAGCATTTCACGGACGTACTTCCGCAGCAGTAAATGTAACCGATAAATCGAGCATACAAGCACCGATTAATAAACTATTCAAAAAAGAATTCCACAAATTTAATCAGTTAAAATCGGTTAAGAAGAGTTTGGAAAAAGGCGATGTTTGTGCGGTAATTGTAGAAGGTATTCAAGGCATTGGCGGCATTCATGTGGCGAATAAAGTATTTTTAGAAGGATTGAGTAAGCTTTGTAAAAAACATAAAGCCATTTTGATTTTAGATGAAATCCAATCAGGTTTTGGTCGAAGTGGTCATTTCTTCTCTTATCAGCATACAAAGATAAAACCAGA
>JBGCFJ010000392.1:0-3083 GCA_045106885.1 Saprospiraceae bacterium | reverse complement strand
GCAATCTGACAATTCTTTTTGTCCACTTAAATACTTACTTAATTGTGCTATTGGATTTTCGATTTTATTACTGAGAATTATTTAAAACATATTAATACAATGGATACTCAAGTACTAATAGCAGGAGGCGGACCAGTCGGATTAATCACCGCCTTAGAGTTACAGAAACAAGGCATCAAAGCCATTTTAATAGAAAGAAATCCGACGACGACTAGGCATCCAAAAATGGATATTACCAATGTGCGAAGTATGGAGTTGTTCAGGCGATGGGGCGTAGATAAAAAATTGCGGGACATCGCTATTCCCGAAGACCATGGGTTTAATGTAGTCTGGGTATCCAATGTAGCAGGTCACGAACTAACTCGTTTTGACTATCCGAGCGTTGCAGAAGCAAGAGCAAAAGCAAAAGCAGCCAATGATGGCACGCATACCTTAGAACCTGCTATGCGGGTCTCCCAAATTTTAATTGAGCCGCTATTAAAGGAGCATTTAGAAACAGATTGCCCTAATATTGACGTTCGATATGGTTGGGCATTAGACAGTTTTACCCAAGATGACGAAGGCGTGACCGCCACTATTAAACAATATAAAACTGGAAAAACCCAACAAATTCGGTCCTTATACTTAGCTGGATGCGAAGGGGCAGGAAGTGTTTCTAGAAATGCATTGGGCATAAAATCCGAAGATGTAGATGTCTTTGGATTGGTGAAAAAGGTAGGAATGTTTAATTTGGTCAGTCATGGTATCAGGGAGGCTATGCGTGGGAATAAAAAACCAAATGGACAGGCTTATATGGTTCATTTTACTTCTCCTGAATTAAAATTCTTTGAACGATTTGGAAAAGCTTGGCATATTCAATCCCCTAATGGTAGTACCGTTATTTCTCAAAATGATAAGGACACATGGACCATGCACACCCCTATAAGAGAAGGGGAAGACCCTAGCAAAATTGACCCGAAACAAAGACTTTTTGACTTTATCGGTAAAGAGTTTGAGTGTACGGTCAATATTGCTAACCCTTGGACACCTCGGTTGAGTGTAGCGGATGAATTCGGTAAAGGTCGGGTGTGGCTGGCAGGAGATGCCGTGCGCCAAGTGACACCTGCTGGTGGCTATGGGATGAATACGGGCGTAGGAGATGCCCTTGCATTGGGATGGGTATTAGCTGCCGTTATCAATGGCTGGGGAACTCCTGAATTATTTAAAGCTTATCAAGCAGAAAGAAGACCCGTTGCTATCAGAAATAGAAATGCCTCAGGAGACTTTATGTTGATTCGATTTAAAATTGAAATGGCGATGAGGAATGCCATGTATGAAGACAGCGCAAAAGGAGCAAAAACAAGAAAGAAAATTGGAGAAAAAATAAAAGCACTAAGCAATATCGAAAACGAAGCTATTGGCAATGAGGCAGGGTATCGGTATGACAATTCTCCTGTCATTTGCTACGATGGAGAAGGAACGCCGCCTCCTTTTGTGAGCGACCGATTATATGCTAGTACTTATCCCGGTTTGCGTGTTCCTGCTGTTTGGTTAAAGGACGGTCGGGCAATACCTGATTTATTAAGTGACCAATTTACGCTCATTCGATTTGCCGATATAGATGTTTCCGATTTTGAACAAGCTGCTGCTGCACGGAATTTTCCACTCACTGTGTTGGATATTCGAGATAATAACGCCGCAAAGATTTATGAGAAAAAACTGATTTTAGTACGTCCTGACCAGCATGTGGCTTGGCGGGGAGATGTGGTTCCTAAAGAGGCATTGAAAGTTATTGATAAGGTTAGAGGAGCTGCTGTTGGATAGATATTTGGATTGGTAAAAATGTAGCTTAGACCTCTGGTCTGAGTAGCCTTAACGCAAACCTCCTCAGACCAGAGGTCTAAGCTACTTTCGTATATTTACAAATTCATCAAAGCACCAATTTACTTAATATTTAAAATTGATAAATGCCCGAAATAGTAATTCTAGACGGTTATACTTCTAATCCAGGCGATTTAGATTGGAAGGCTATTGCCCAATATGGTCAGTTAAGCATTTACGACCGAACCGCTCCTGATTTAGTCTATGAAAGAGGAAAAAATGCGGAGGTACTAATTGTCAATAAGCAAAAATTAGACTGGGATACGATTAGTCAACTTAAAAAACTAAAATGTATCTGCAACCTCGCAACAGGCTATAATAATATTGATATAGCTGCTGCTAATCATTTTGGTATAACAGTTTGCAATGCGGTTGGCTATAGTTCGCCTTCCGTTGCACAACAAGTATTCGCCCTTTTGCTTGAATTGGTCAATCAAGTTGGACTACATCATTCAAGTGTTCAACAAGGAGACTGGGCAAA
Organism: Saprospiraceae bacterium; assembly: GCA_045106885.1. Taxonomy (GTDB): domain Bacteria; phylum Bacteroidota; class Bacteroidia; order Chitinophagales; family Saprospiraceae; genus JAFMDF01. The sequence goes on along the minus strand of JBGCFJ010000392.1, from coordinate 742 downwards.
TTCCATTGACTGGTGCTTCACAAAAAGTCCATTAGTGGAATTAGCAGGAAAGACAATGGGCATTTATGGCTATGGGAAAATTGGGCAACAAGTGGCGACTATCGCCCTTGCCTTTGGCATGAAAGTACTAGCGGTGAGGCGAAGTAATAAACCACCCGAAAACCCTGCGATTCAGTTGACCACCTTTGAACAATTGCTTAAAGAAAGCGATGTGATTAGTTTGCATGCCCCTTTAACAGAGGAGAATAAAGAGATAATTAATCAATCAAGCCTTTCGAAAATGAAAAATACCGCCTACCTCATTAATACAGGCAGGGGCGGATTGATTCAAGAGCAAGATTTAAAGACCGCCTTAGAGGAAGGGCAAATTGCAGGTGCTGGCTTAGACGTATTATCAGCAGAACCACCACCACCGAATCATATTTTATTGAATACCCCCAACTGTATTATTACGCCTCATATAGCTTGGGCAACCAAAGAATCGAGAGCAAGGTTGATTGCTATTGTAGCAGAGAACATCCGCTGTTTTTTTGAAGGGAAACCACAGAATAAGGTTAATTAATTCAAGTTGCGGACAACTGGTAGCACAGAATTTATTCTGTCCTGGACGCTGACCTTTAGGTTAGCCAATTAAAAAATATATCATCTATTTGGCATCTTTCAAAAATAAGAAAAAGTAGATGACAGTTTAAAAGAATAAAAATAGTAAAAAAGAATAAGAATAGTATTCTACCTTAAGCAG
>JBGCFJ010000391.1:0-3816 GCA_045106885.1 Saprospiraceae bacterium | reverse complement strand
CAAATCCACCTTCATAATAAGGGTCAGGAACTGCTCTATTTTCATTGGGATAAGCATAATTCAAAATCAATTTTACTTTTGATTTTTGCATTTCTGTAGTCGCTAATCTTAAAATATTCGAATAATTTGAACTATCCATTGCCAATATTAAATCGAACTGTTCAAAATCCGCTTTTATAAATTGTCTAGATCGTTGGTAAGTTAAATCTATGTTGTGTGCTTTCGCTACAGCAATAGAACGACGATCAGGCAATTCTCCTTGATGCCAACCACTCGTTCCAGCAGAATCGACTTCCCAAGGCAAATTTCTTTCTTTAATTTTTGTTAATAGAATTCCTTCTGCTAGGGGAGAGCGGCATATATTACCCAAACAAACCATTAGTATTTTCATGCTATTAATAATTGAAGCCTTTACAAATAACAAACCTCCAAGCCTGTTACCAGACTTGGAGGTTCTTAATGAAATTCACTTTCATCAATTGGAGTTCGCTTAATTAGCCATTGCTGTTTTTTTTGCTTTTCTACGAACCCGTCTTTTAGTGGATTCTAGATAAGCGCTTGCTCCAGGTTGTTGTAAGTAATTATATAGAATTTCTTTTGCTCTAAATAATTGTGCTTTCACGGTACCCAATGGAATGTCTAATTCCTTAGCGATTTCGTCGTAACTTAGTTCTTCAAAAAAACGCAATTCAATCATCAGTCGATACTTCAAATTGAGTTTTTGTAGAATGTCTCGCATTAACTTGACTCTTTGTGCCCGAATAAATTTTTCTTCTGGGTCTAAAGAGCTCGCTTTAAGGTTACTCGAATAATCGTGATCACCTCCTGGTTCGATTGGGTCATCAATAGAAAGCAAGTGTAATCTTTTCTTACGAATGTAGTCGATACAGTTGTTAATGGCAATTTTAAACAACCAGGTACTAAAAGCGTACCGAGGTGTGTAACTTGCTAACTTGTTAAAGGCTTTTCCAAAAGCTTCTAAAGTTAAATCGTCCGCATCTTCACGATTACTTACCATTTTATACATCATGTGGTAAATAGAATTGCGATAACGGTCCATCAATTTTGCGTATGCTCTTTGGTCACCGTCAATGGCGCGCAGGACAAGAGCATAATCAGCCTTTGCCTGAGGGGATAAATTTGTTGTTGTTACTTCCATACTTGTGTTTTACCTATTAACATTATGGGCTAAAAAGTTTAAAAAAATAATTTTGGATTGTAGTATTTAATATTGAGACCCATGATGAATAGTTGAGTAATACTGGAATTTGCACAGCATATACTCCTTAAACTGAATTTGAAATACGCTTTCGTATTACATTTAAAGTTATTACAAACTCTGTGCTAAAAAACACAGTTTCTGTATATTTTTTTGTTGCATAGTGCAGAAGTTGGTACAAAGATAATAGAACAGTCGATATCTTGTATATTTTTTGAGACTTTTTCCTGTCGGAAGTTAGCATTTCTATCTGTTAAACCTATGATTTACAGATAGTTCTGATTTTGCATCAGAAACAGGCACTTAGATTCGGTGTGTTAGTCAATCAAATTTTGCTATTTATATCATTAATAAATACCTTATTTAATTACCTAAGATTGATGTGATTTTATTTATCTAGTTTATCTGATATAAACTAAATGAAGCTGAATTAATTACACTCAATTGTACATTACTTTACACAACTAACCGCACGCAAGTTGGGCGTTAAAATAATATACACTAATAATTGTTTGAAAGTTAAATTGAGAACTTTCTCAATGAAAACTTTCTTTTTGAATCTTTGAAGAAAATGCTAATCCAGACATTTTTTAATCGTCTAAAAAATAATCTGCAAGTTTGTCAAAAAGGGTAAGTTTTAGCAAATACTTTCATTTTTTAATTGAAATTAAGTACTTATTGAAACTTTTTCTATTATCTATTCCCTTATAAATCCGAAAGTTATAGCCTTTTAAGAGAATAAACAAGGCTATTAAATTAATTAAAAGCATGAAACACAAGTAGATGTGAATATTTTTTAAGAAAAGGTAGGCTTTTACGAGAATTCGGGAAAAGAAGGTTTATTAATTTTTTTAATTCCTTGGGAAACAATTTCTTAAGGTGATAAATTGCGGAATATTATTTTTTATTTTTGTTTCGTTTTAATAGGACTAATTATACCCTGAAATTTAGTAAGAACTGTTTTATTGTTTGATTGAACGCTGCTCCGTCTGTATCATGAAAAGCGACCTCCGCAGGCAAGACAAAAACAGGCAACTTATGCTCCACTAAATAATCCTTATGCAATTCTAAGCGCATAGCATCTTTTTCCGTAGTTAAAATTATTTTATTAGGATTGTCGATTAAATCAAAATTTCTTTTTAGATGAGAAATATCATAGTTGGTAAAGTAATGATGGTCTTCATATTGTAAAACTCTAACTGAACTCACCTGTGTCTCTAAATGTTCCACTAAATATTCCGTTCGAGCAATCGCACTTATTAACAAGACCGTTAATGCTGGATTAAGTGGTGCTCGTTGAATTGGATTAAATATATAATAAGGTTTGAGGTAAGTATAATAGGAAAAAAAGATTTTTTGATAGTTCAATGGTGCCAATTCTGCTATCATCTCTTCTCGCTTCCAATCGCTTAATTCATTGGGGCATTTGGAAACAATAATAATATCCGCTCTTTGAGCAGCAGAAGACCACTCTCTCAATCTGCCAGAAGGCAATAAAAAATCTTTTGTATAAGGATATTGATATTCGGTTAATAAAATATTTAAGCCTGGGTCAATATTTCTATGTTGGAAAGCATCATCTAATAAAACTGCTTGTAAGGCTGGTTGCTCCATTAATAATTGAGGAATAGCAAACGTTCGATTTTCACTTACAGAAACTAATATATCAGGAAATTTTCGTCTAAATTGTAAAGGCTCGTCCCCCACTTCTTCCGCACTATTTGTTGGTTTAACCAATAAAAACCCTTTCGTTTTTCTACCATAACCTCTACTAAGTGTAGCTACATTAATATAATCTTTCAATAACCGAATCAAATATTCAATATGTGGTGTTTTCCCAGCACCGCCTATGGTCAAATTTCCCACTGAAATAAGTGGAATATTAAATTCAACTCCTTTTAATAAGTTATATTTATAGGCAAAATTTCGCAGACCAACCCCCAAGCCATAAAGCAAGGAAAAAGGAATCAATAATATTTGGATAAGTCTGTGTTGAATCATGCGTACTAAAGTAGAAGAATCACTTTTAAAATTATTATTTTTTCTACAAACCTTCTAAAAGGAAAGATAGTTTTCAGAAACCTTAGATTATAGCTAAAGTTTTTAGCTCTTTAAGGTGATTAATTACATAAGTAGGTTTAAAAGAAGTCGTATTTTCTTTTTGTTTAAAATTATACCAACAAGTGTCAATTCCGTAATTAATACCTCCTAGAATATCAGAATTCAAACTATCTCCAATCATTAATACCCTGTCTTTGGCAGGAAAGTTCATTTTTTCAAAGGCATGTTCAAATATAGCTGGTTGAGGTTTCGAAATACCAATTTCATCAGAAACCACAATCACTTCAAAATAATCAGCTAAACCACTTTTTACCAATTTAGGCCTTTGTACCTGTTTCAAACCATTGGTAATAATACCTAGTTTATAGGGTTGAGCGTGCTTTTCTAATAAATCCGCTCCTCCTTCCATAAACACTGATTTCTCAGATAATTGTTCTAAATAATAATTTCCAAATTGCGTTGCATTTTGGTTTGGTAAATTTAGTGCAGTTAAAAAACGACTAAATCGTAGATTATTGATTGCTGATTGGGGTAAT
>JBGCFJ010000390.1:0-14604 GCA_045106885.1 Saprospiraceae bacterium | reverse complement strand
CCAATAAAAACAAAACGGGCATTTTCAATGAAAATGCCCGTTTTGTTTTTATTGGAATCATTATTTATTATTCTTTACAAAAGCCTATTTTTGCAGCCATATTTGAACTTTTCGTATCAAAAAATCGTAGGAATTGACATTAAACTTTCAATATTTAAAAGATGTTGGAGGTTTCCATATAAAATTTACATAAGCAATGATTAATATCACACTTCCAGATGGTAGCATTCGCCAATACGAAGCAGGCGTAACTTCTATGCAAGTAGCAGAGTCGATTAGTGCAGGTTTAGCACGAAACGTCTTGTCCGCTAAGGTAAACGGAGAGGTTTGGGATGCCGACCGACCAATTAATAATGATTCACTAGTGCAGTTATTGACGTGGAGAGATAAGGATGGAAAAATGACCTTTTGGCATTCAACAGCCCACTTGATGGCAGAAGCCATTGAAGCAGTTTATCCAGGCGTGAAATTTGGAACGGGTCCAGCAATTGACGATGGCTTTTATTATGATATTGACCCAGGAGAGCATAAAATCTCAGAGAGTGATTTTAAGAAGATAGAAGATAAGATGTTAGAATTGGCTCGACAAAAAAATAAATTTGTTCGCCAAGACATTACTAAGGCAGATGCGCTAAAGTATTTCACAGATAAAGGGGACGAGTATAAATTAGAGTTAATTGAGAAAAGAGGAGCAGACGAAGCTTTAACGCTTTATACTCAGGGTAATTTCATTGATTTGTGTAGAGGGCCACACGTGCCACATACAGGAGTCATCAAGGCAGTAAAGATAATGAAAGTGGGCGGCGCATTTTGGCAAGGCGACGAGTCTCGGCAACAAATGGTGCGTTTAAGAGGAGTAGCTTTTCCAAAAGCAAAGGAATTGAAGCAGTACCTAGTCATGTTAGAAGAGGCAAAGAAAAGAGACCATAGAAAATTAGGTCAGGAAATGGACTTGTTTATGTTCTCGGAGAAAGTAGGGGCAGGTTTACCAATTTGGTTACCAAAAGGAAATGCAGTAAGAGAGCGATTGATGAAATTCATGCAAGATGAGCAAGTAAAACGTGGCTATAAATTGGTGACTACGCCACATATTGGCAAGAAGGAATTATATGTGACTTCTGGTCATTATGCGAAATACGGAGAAGACAGCTTCCAACCAATTAAGACGCCAAAGACAGACGAGGAGTTTTTATTAAAACCAATGAACTGTCCACATCACTGTGAAGTCTATGCACATCGACCACATTCTTATAAAGAATTGCCTTTACGAATCGCTGAATTCGGTACCGTTTATAGATATGAGCAGAGTGGAGAATTACATGGTTTATCCAGAGTAAGAGGGTTTACACAAGACGATGCCCATATTTTCTGTACAGAAGCACAGTTAAAAAGTGAATTTTTAAATGTACTGGATTTAACAGAGACCGTTCTTAGGAAAATGGGCTTTAAAGATTATACCGCTCAAATTTCTTTACGTGACCCATCTAAACCAGAAAAATACATTGGCTCTGATGAAAATTGGCAAAATGCAGAAAGTGCGATTATAGAAGCGACTCAAGAAGTAGGCATGAAAACGGTTACTGTATTAGGAGAGGCTGCATTTTATGGTCCTAAGTTAGACTTTATGGTGAAGGATGCTTTAGGTAGAGAATGGCAATTAGGAACGATTCAAGTAGATTATAATTTACCAGAGCGATTTGAATTAGAATATATCGGTTCAGATAATGAGAAGCATCGACCAGTAATGATTCACAGAGCGCCTTTCGGTTCACTAGAGCGTTTTATGAGCGTTTTAATTGAGCATACAGCGGGTAAATTTCCATTATGGCTAACACCCGAGCAATTTGTCGTTCTGCCTGTCAGTGATAAGTATAATGCCTATGCAGATAGTTTAGTTACTCAATTGGCGAATCAAGACATCCGAGGTTTCGTTGATGATAGAAATGAAAGTATCGGTCGAAAGATTAGAGATAACGAATTGAAGAAAATTCCTTTATTATTAATCGTTGGAGAGAAAGAAGCAGACGGAAATGGCGTAGGTGTTCGGATTCAAGGAGAAGGGGATAAAGGTTTTATGACACTAACTGAATTTGTGCAGTTTTTCCAAGAGCGATTGGAAGCAGAGGATAAGCAGGAAGCGGCTACAGTTGACAGTTAGCAGATTGCAGTAGGCAGGTATTAAAAGCCCTTGAATGCAAATCACTCAAGGGCTTTTATTGTTTTAATCATTTACTATTGTTCACCGCCCGCTTTATTTCTAAAGCTAATTCTTCCATCGCTTCCAATTTATCTAAAATAGTTCTTTTTTCTTTACCCTTTGGTCTATCTGCTTTAATATCCTCTTTTAAAGATTGAAAACCTGATAGCATATCATTTGCTACTTGCTGACTATCGATAATTCCTTTTTTTACGGTCATAATAATGGATGAAAAAATTTAAGCTCGCTTAGCTTTTTCTTTCTGAATATTGGCCTTAATAGATTCTGCTAATACAATAGTTTCTTCCAATTCCTTAATTATTTCTTGTTTTCCAAGTTTGGAAATTTTAGCATTTGGAATACCTTTTTCTAACTTATCAAGCGCATTGTCAATTGTGTTAATCGCTTTTTGAACATTGATTTTAGTTTTCTTCATCTTTTAAGTTTTTTAGTATTTCAATTAGATACTTTAATCGTTCTAATCGCTCATTTATAAAATCATCTAATCCTCTATGTCCAAGATTTTTTGTAAAACTATCTGGGTAAAGTTGACATAATTTTAATTGGTCTTTGATTAATTTTATTTCTAACAGGATGTCTCTTTCTGTCATTTTGTGTTCGTTTTGCTAGATTGGGGCAATTCATTTTTAATAAAGATACAAAAATATATTTTTATCTGCTTTTGAAGATTGTCAATACTTCCGAAGTATTTTGAAATGAACTTGATTGAAGTATAAAAATTCGATGATATTTTTATGAGTTATTAGTCTAATATATGAGACTGCAAAATAGTACAAGAATAGAATTAGTCTTGAAGGCAGCGGCAGGATAAGCCCAAAGTAACTTTACCAAAGTCTCGAATTAAAAGAAAATTATCCATAGACATAAAATGGCAAACCTTTGCATAGGAAGAATTTTGCTCTATACAAGTCCAGTAATAACCGTCTACACCAATATCATGAAAATCAGGAAAGTGAATACTACCATTAACATGATAAATACCTCCACATAAAGCAGAAAATTTGCTATCTCCATTTTTTAATAATCGTTTATATGCTATACTGCCATTCTTTCTCCAATTATTAGAATTCCCTTTATATTGACTAATAATTTTCTCGAACTCTACATCTGTAGGCAATCGCCACCCATTAGGACAGGCTCTCATTGCAGAGTCCCAAGTATAAAGCCGACCATATTCAACACAATTAGTCTTTTCATTATTATAACACCAAGAATCAGTAGTTTCGTAATTTAGATTTTCTACCATCCACTTTTTACCGTCTTTTAGACGTACCCATTTATAAACTTGACTATCACGAGTATCGATGAAAGTGCCACTATTAAGGTCTTTCTCAGAGATCGTCTTTTCTCTACTTATTGTTAAATAATGACCCAAATAGACCGCACCAAATGTGACAATTAGTCCAATCAAAGCGACAATGATAGCATATCGACCAGCAATATGAGGACTGGTTTTATCTGACATTATAAAATAGTTATGGATTGAGTATTGTAATAACTTGGTCTCAAATATAGCAAAATAATGGTGAGTATAAAAACGCCAAAAGCCCTCATAACAAAGTTATGAAGGCTTTTGTACCCGGAGCGGGAATCGAACCCGCACGGCCGAAGCCACAGGATTTTCTTACCAACTACAGCTTTCGCTGCGATTTCGACGAGTTATCGAAATTTTGTGGTCTGGACTTTCTCTTTACCGTATTCTCGAAAGAACGTAGGCACTTCCCGTCAAGTCTCTACACTTTCCAATCAATTTCTTGAAAGGCTTAGCTCGGGATTACCATGCTGAAAAAATCAACGAAGGCTTCCCCGAATTTGAGAAGTTCTACTCCAAGGATTTCTCCAAGGGCACTCAAATTTGAAATGGAAAACATTTCCTTTTAAGTCCTGCGTGTCTACCAATTCCACCACCCGGGCAGGTAGTGTGTACATTAAAGTGACACAAAAAAAAGCCTTCCTTTTGAAGGCTTTGAGCGAAAGACGGGATTCGAACCCGCGACCCCGACCTTGGCAAGGTCGTGCTCTACCAGCTGAGCTACTTTCGCTTATTAATCAATGATTTTCTTTAAAATCGAGTGCAAATATAAAACTATAATCACCAATAAGTCAAGTCTAAAGCAATTTATTTTTTATATTTTTTTAAAAGAAGGGCATAAAGCACTAATTCAGTACTTTATGCCCTTTTTCTATTTAATTATTTTATAAATGCAATCTAGCTTTTCTTGCCAATAAAGCTTCATCAGTCTCTCTTCGTTCAGGATCATCCACACAACAGTCTACAGGACAAACGGCTGCACATTGAGGTTCTTCATGAAATCCTTTACATTCTGTACATTTATCAGGAGAGATATAATAGAAGTCTTCTTCAACAGGTTCATTTTGGTCATCTGCACCTACTGAAGCGCCGCCTTCTAGTTCATAATCTCCAGAAACAGAAGTCCCATCAGAGATAGCCCACTCTACCCCACCTTCATAAATTGCATTGTTTGGGCATTCTGGTTCGCAAGCGCCACAGTTGATGCACTCGTCAGTAATCATTATAGCCATAATAATAAGTTTAGTCTAATTTTATATAATAGGGAAAAGCATAATATAATCACTCCCCTTAAATCAAACAACTTTGCACAAATTCAATTTGTAGGAAGTTGTCTATAATTAATACCTTTTTTTTAATTAAAAAGTTTAGAAAAAAGCGTTCCTTTTAGTTAATTCTAAAAAATGACAAAATTAAACCCTTCAAAATTTAAATACAATGGCTGGTTATTCTAAAACGCCCTTAGTAGTTAGTCCAGTTAATATTGTCGGGTAATTTGGCGATTTTTGAGCCTGTACGTCGTTAAAAATACTCGCCATAGCAAAGGCTATGTCTGCGGTTTTTGCTTAGTACAGTCTCAAAATTCATCCAAATTACACCCGACACTATCATCTGGACTAACCACTAAGTAAAAAATTAGGAATCAAAGAAAATTTCAAAGTCCGTCTTATTCATCCCCCCGATAATCTATTATCTTTATTAAGTACATTAGTTAGAATGCATTTCTACTCAGGCTAGAAGCTAGGCTGTTCAGAATTACGGAGGTACAAGATTTTTTTCTCCCCGTATTTTTGAAGCGATATTTCCAGTCTCCAGACTGGAAATCACTATCTCGTCGTCTCCAGACGACCGTTAATACTATTTTCGGTCGTCAGAGACGACGAGATAGTCGAATCAAGTCTGGAGACTTAATTCATCGGATTCAGAAACTGCGGGGAACTTTATCCCATATTCTGAACAGCCTAGCTAGAAGCCTAAGCTACTTAAAAAAGAAATCCCGAATCTTCGCTAGGAAAATTCGGGAAACTTTTGTGTAAGTAAGTTAAATAAGAATTGATTTCTTTATGTTTCTTCTAGAAGTATTATCTAATCTAGCACCAACATGGTTTTCGTTATTTTTCCAGCCGAAGAAGTTAATTGATAATAAAACAAACCACTTCCTTTTATATCCTGACGATTTAAAACAATGCTATGTTCACCACGTTCATAATCTCCCTGAACAATTTTTACCACTTTTCCATGTACATCCATAATCGTTAAAACTGCAGGAGAAGCTACTGGTAAATAGAAACTAATTTGCGTTTCTTCTTTAAATGGATTCGGTCGATTTTGTTCTAAAGTCAATATTTGGTTACCAATTTCCTCTCCTTCAAAAACTAATTGAATATCTAATAATTCATTAGCAGCAGCATATCCTTCTGCCTCCGTAAAATCAGAGTTAATGGTCAACATTTCACTTAATAAACCGTTTTCATTCGCCGTAAATCTCAATTTAAAAAGGGCTTCCTTATTAAGGATTGGCGCAGCACTCGACTGATTCCAACTGGTGGTAATAAATCCTCTTTTAGCTAAAGTATAGCCGAAATAATTTTCTCCAATCAATCCACCTTCCCAATTTTCAAAGGTCAAGTCATCGAATGCTAAAGTAAATTGATACCCTTGAATTTTATCTAAATCAGCTACTGTAAAATCAATGACATAGGATTGTCCAGCTTTGACTGTTTGGTTCTGTACCTTAAAATCTAAGTAGCCATTAAAATTTCTATCTTCAGCCGCTGCCAATGCATTCGGTTGTGCACTATCATTGACATCTCCAATTTTTACTGCCATAAATTCTAAGGCCACATTTGTGTCCATATTGGTTATTTTATGCTGCTCTTCAAATCCATCTAACAGTGGATTTGGTGCATCCATTGGATAAGCCATATTGACAAATTTCCAACTTTCATTATTCGGGAATTCTGTTACAATATTTAAAATCAATTGACGCAGCACGACCATATCATAAGCTGTAACCGTTTTGGATTGGTTGATGTCAGCTGCGATGTAGTGATAAGGAGACTCAAAGCGGTCTAATCCTAGAATATGTTTTTGAATCAAGACCAAATCAAAAGTAGACACCCCATTTAATGGATTTAAATCCTTACTTGGCTTGACTGTATAACTTGCTCCTTTTTGTACTTCGTAACTAAATGTCCCTCTACCATCTGTCGTTACCATAGTTGGCATCTCCCCGTCTCCAGTCAATTCTATCGCCACTTGGTCTACCATATCTCCCGTAATCGTCTGGATACTACCTGTAATCATAGGTCTAGCCAATCCACAAGCATCAACACCATCACTGATGATAATATTCGCCGCACATAAGCTATAAAGTTGAGCCTCATCTATAACATATAAATTAGCTATAGAATTTATTGGGTACGAACAATCCAACGTAATCGAAGTAGGTAATGCTAAAACTTCTGTTAAATTAATCGGCGCTGCTACATTCAAGATAGGATGCCAAATTCTTAAATCTAAATCACTAGTTCTAGTACAATTATCATAACTATTAGCGTTAATAGCTGCTGCATTAACAATCACATTTTCTTCACTATTAAAATTCAAGGCAATACCTCTACAAAGGGCAGTAGGTCTTCGGCAATCACTAAAACTGAAGCTTCTTTCCTCTGTTCCTATATTTCCACAATTATCAGAAGCCGTAAATCGAATAGTGTAAGTCTGATTAGGTTCAACTACTTGATAGAAAGAACTACCCGTTCCAGTATTTATTCGAGTTGTACCATTAAATACTTGATAACTAAAGTCTAATTGATTGCTATTCGTACAATCCATACCTGTCGCAGAAAATAATCGCAACGTATCACATTCATAAGGGGCTGCACCTGGTGTAACATCTGCTTCATTTAAGGGTGCTACATCGTCTACTCCCATAATGCAAGTATCTACATCCGCAATGGTAATAGTTGGTGCTTCATTATCCATTACGATAATGACTTGCGTATAAGTAAAGTAACCTTGTGTACTCAAAGCAGTATTGAAAACGACGTCGTCAGAACTAAAGGTTCGTTTAGAATTAGCGGTTACTTTTCCCGCAAATTGGTCTCTTGGCAATTGAAAAGGAGTTTGTACATTAGCATGTTGACACGCATTAATAATCAACCACTCTCTCAATATTTTATAGCAAGAACCATCTCCAGTTTCAAAAATTTGGTCTTTAATTTCCCAACCAATTTGGTCGCAAGTTCCACGGTCTATATTCAATAACATTGCTGGAATATTTCCTACATCGGTGGTACCACATTGTAGCGTTGTATCCGTAGGGAAAGTAAAAGCCCAACCTGGTCTATAATTAATCGTAATGTTTTGGTAATACCAAGGATATGGCGTTGCCTCAAAATTCCTCGTTCTAAACCTTCTTTTCATCGTTTGTATCCCACAAGATTCTTTTAATAATTGATATTCTTGCTCAATGCTACTATTTAAACAAACAGTACTAGTGGCATCACAAACAGGACTACCAAATTGACGATTAATATCATCTAATAAGTTTTCTTCGATAGGTTGCCATTCTTCGTCATCGAAGGCTTTATTATCATTTAAATCAGTACTTTCTCCTAAATAATTCATTTCAAAATCTTCACAAGTTCCCATCGCATCAGGCAAATCTCTACAAACAGCCTGTGGTTGATTCTCTGGCGAAATAGTCAACCAACATCTATTGTGATTGCCGCCTTTATCAAAAATTAATAATTGAACTCTAATCGCCGTATTCATATCACAACAACCAATTTCTATAGAAGAAGACCAAGCATTGGCGTCAAAATCAGTTCCAAATTTTTCTGCTACATAAGGATTAATAGCTGACGCATATTCAGTAGCACTCCCACAAATCGTTCTTCTAATCAATAAAGTATCAATGCCACAAGCATCAAAAGAACCATCACTAATATCTTCTGCGGTAATGACTAAACTACCATACGCTAAACTCACGATTAATTCATCTGTACAAATAGCCGTTGGCAATGTTTGGTCCGCAATATTGAAATAAACATTACAAACTTCAGATGTATTTCCACAATCATCTCTTAAAATATATTCAACTCGGTAAGTACCAATTTCTAAAGGACTTAAAAAAGGTAGACTAGTTCCAACTCTGGCATTAGTTACTGTATTATAAATACCTATTTGAAGAGCCGTTAATTCCGTATCACAATCATCTGTACCAGTCGGGGTAGCAATTTCGCCAGGTAATCCAGTACAAGCATTATAAGTTGTGCGGAAAACATAAGGGTTTGCAGCACTACCTTTTGTGCCGATAGTAGGACAGTTGACTATAGGCGCTATGGTATCTCGTAATACGATGTATTGTGTATCTCTGTAAATAGCTTCGCCTACATTTTCACAATCATCAAATAAAGTAAAGATTCTTAAAACATTTGAGCTTGCTCCACAAGTACCAGAAATCGTTTGGTCATCATAGACTAACTCAAAATTACAATAAGGATTATCAGGGGTAATTATTTGATTACCAATTCCATCTCCATTAGAATCAATTCTTGGCCAGCCAGTCAATTCAGGATTGATAGCAGCGCCACAATTTAATGTCGTATCCTTAGGAAGAATTAAACTAGTTGGTCTTTGAATTCTAATATTTTGAATCGCCGTACTCGAATTCCCACATAAATCATAAGCGGTCCATGTTACCGTAATTGTTTGTCCAACTTCGCAACCACCACTCAAATTATTTGGAATATCTGCTACTAATTTATCAATTTCACAATTATCAATCACCACTGGTTCTGTTAACATGCTTTGCGTCAAACTCATATCATAACATCCAAAAATGGTATCCGTTTCGACTTCTACAAATACAGGTTTAATCCCATCGACTATTTTCACAACACTCGTACAAGAATCAATAATACTTTGGCTACAGCCATTAATCATCGATTGTAAAGTTCTGAAAACAGTTATTTCGTAATACGTATTACAAGTAATATTACCATCTTTACTTGCATCTAATACAGGATAGTTAGGAAAAGTACCAACAACCACCCCCGTATCTGTTTTTACACTAATACTATAAAATTGATTGACATTTAGACCCGCTGTATCACAAGTCCGTTCCACCAAATCGTCTGGTCGAAGTCTTATCACACAACCCTGTCCTATAGTAGATACTATTGTATCATTACAAACCAAAGATGGTAAGGATACATGTATGCTATTAGAAGTTGTAATCGTTGTATCCGCCAATAATTTATAGGTTACATCAAAAGTACCAAATGGGAAAACTGGATAAATTAGTAAGCCTGCTGGTAAAGTATCTCTCACATCACAATAAGTAACAATTATATCGTCATTAGCTAATAAACAGCTAGTATTGCTACGACTAATAGTTGGTACTCTTAAATTAACAGGCGTCTTTAGACTATCACATTCGACAGAGGCAAAGACATCATCTACTCGATTTAAAGTAGTGATTCCTTCTAATTCACAAGTTATTTTTGCATCCCAACCTGAGCCTTTATTATTATTCCCATTCGTAGTAAAAACAAAAGTTAAACAGCCACTAGGGTTAATATTCGGGTCACAATTGGAAGTTACCCAACCACCATTGATCATAGAAATACTATTGCCACTTCCTTTGGCGATAAACGTTGCGGTAGTATCCATTCCATCATAAATCGCTAAGGAATCTCCAAATGCTAAGTCAAAATCTTGAAAAGAAACGGTTAATAATTGCCCTACAATATTTGGACAAATGGTCATTTCATTATAACGAGGAATTCCATCTACATAAAGGTGTTTGCCATCACTCACAAAACGATTATCTGCGGTACAATTTTGAATGGTCATTCTACCATTTACTCCCGTAAAGAAAGGAATCGTCGATTTTTGAGCGCCACCACAAGCCCGCTCATAGGCACAATTATTACCGATAGTCAATACATCTACTCCATTTGTTACCGTAATCTCGTAACCTATTTCATCAATATGGAGACCATTTAAACGATAATGACTCAAACCATTTCCTAAATCAATAGCAGTTAATTTTTGTCCATTTGCACCTGTAGCAAAATTAAGTAATGAATAATTAGCACTTCCTTTCGCTGGTGGGAAAACACCTGTTGGTGCTTGATACAATCCGCTAACAGCACTAATATACCAAGTTTCTCCTGTCTGTGAGGTAACTTCAACCGTTTCCGAAAATTGCCCAGCACCTGTACTAGTTTCATTCGCCAAGCAATTACAAGGGTCTACGATAGTAGGGTCAAAGTCATCATTTTGAAGACTACCAAGTCCTATGGAATCTCCAAAAATAACATTTAAGCCACCTGCTATAATATTGCTTAATTTAACTTTTAATAATTCATCAATTTCTACATTTCCATCACTCAATGCGGTAACAGTAATTGTTGCTGTTTCATTCGCCGTTCCTACAAAATTCAACCTGCCTACAGTGGCAATATAATCATTATTCGCAGTAGTCGCTGTACTATCACAAGTCGCAAAATCAACCGTTAAAGCACTATCCAATTGACTATCTAAAGTAACCGTAAAAGTATAGTCAACCGTTCCAACATCACCTTCAGCTAACACCACCTCATTAATCGTTAATCGAGCTATGTCATCATTAACAATTGTACCAACTGCCAAACTATCCCTAAAGAAAACAGGTCTAGTTCCTGCATTAATATTGGAAAGTAGGAGTTTGAAATAATTATCTAATTCTACTTTGTTATCTCCATTAATCGTTATACATAAGGTATCTGTTAATTCTGTAAAATTATCCGTATTTAAAACAGCTACATAATCATTATCCGCAATAGTTCCTGTACTATCCATTGTTGCATAATTGTACCCGAAGGCAGTATCTACAGGATTGGATAAACTAGCAATAAAGCATAGCGAACTAACACCAGTATTTCCTTCTACTATCATCGTATCTCGAATAGTAACAAAAGCAGTATCATTATTTAAGATAGTTCCAACTGCCAAACTATCCGCAAAAGAAATAGCTCTATCACCTGGTAAGATTTCTTTTATGGCTATTTTAATAAATTCATCATTTTCTACTATCATATCTCCATTTACCCTTACACTAATTGTATCCCCAAATCCACTCGTCCATAAAGTATCGCTTGCCATCACATAATCGTCATCTGCCAAAGTACCTGTACTATCAAAAGTCATGTAGACTAAGCCCATAGTATCTATTTCCAAATCAGAAGCTATGACAAATTTTAAGTGACTATCCCATCCTTCTCGCTCTACCACCATCGTATCACGAATGGTAATTCTAGCCGTATCATCATTCATAATAGTACCAATTGCCATAGAATCTGTAAAACAAACGGCTCGATTGCCTGGTAATATGGACATTAAGTTTAATTTTAGATACTCATCTTTTTCCACTTTTACATCTCCATTAACCGCAATTTTTATAGTATCTGTCAAACCACTAATATAAATCGTATCTGTTATGGCAGCCGTATAATCATTATCCGAAGTCATAGCGGTACTATCAACGGTAGAATAGATGATTCCTAATGAGTCAACCGCTTTATCACTATTAATAGCGAATCTTAAGCTATCCGTTCCAGCATTCCCTTCAATAATCATGGCATCCACTATTTCAATTTTAGCGGTATCATTATTAGTTATCGTACCAACTGCTACAGAATCCATAAAACAAACGGTTCGGTTGCCTGGCAATAATTCGGTTAAAACAACTTTTAAATATTCATCCAGTTCTGCCAAATTATCATCAATAGCGGTAATTTTAATCGTATCGACTAAGCTATTATTTAAGTAGATAGTATCGGATTGACTCACATAATCATTCCCTGCTATCGCTGTACTATCCATTGTCATATAAACGATGCCTAAGGAATCTACTAATTGATTACTAGTAAGCACAAATTTAAGCGTATTATCTCCCCCATTTCCTTTAATTACAACGGCATCTTGAATAGCAATTTTTGCAGTATCATCATTCATTATTGTGCCGACAGCAATGCTATCTGCAAAACTAACGGGTCGGTCACCAGGCAAAATATCTAATAATTTTACCTTTAAAAACTCCGCCAATTCCACCTTATTTTCTCCGTTAACCGCTACTTTTATTGTATCCGTCATCAAATTATGCATGTAAATGGTGTCTAAGACAACAGTTACATAATCCGTATCGGTGACCGTAGAAGCAGTACTATCCATAGTCATATAAACAATCCCTAGTGAATCAACAGGGTTATCTACTGCGACTACAAATTTCAAGGTATCGCTCCCATTATCTCCTTCTATGATTGTTGTATCTCTAATCCAAACTTGCGCAACGTCAGCGCCCACCATTCCCATTCCTCCATTCATAATCGTCCCTACTGCTTCATTATCATTATTTTGAAAGAAAAGCGCACGACCATAAGCTTGCAGGTTGGAAAATAATATTTTAAAAAATTCATCTTTTTCTACTTGTCCATCATCATTAACGGCTATTTTAATAGTATCTACTCCACCAAAGAAAAGCGGCGT
Organism: Saprospiraceae bacterium; assembly: GCA_045106885.1. GTDB lineage: Bacteria > Bacteroidota > Bacteroidia > Chitinophagales > Saprospiraceae > JAFMDF01. The sequence goes on along the minus strand of JBGCFJ010000390.1, from coordinate 1,534 downwards.
TGTACCAATTCCAGAACCACTTCCTGAACCAATACCACTTCCACTTCCTGTCCCAATTCCAGAACCACTTCCTGTCATATAATCACCACTTGACATAGTTGCTGTACTATCTTCTGTACGGTAATCATATTGAAAAAGTGTATCTAGTTCTCCTGTTAAATCTAAGACAAAACATAACGAATCTATATTGGCATCTCCTTCATTAATAAAGGTATCCCTTATGGAGAGATAAGAAGTATCATTATTCATAATCGTTCCAAGCCCTATACTATCAACAAAAGAAGCAGTACCATTTAAATCTAAAATATTTGATAAATTCATCTTGACTATTTCATCCAATTCCGTTTTGAAATCAGCCATAATAGGTACTTTAATCGTATCTGTCATGATTCCAGATGCAGCAAGAAATGCAATACCTCCTTCTATTGCTTCATAATCATCATCCGCAACTAAAGCCGTACTATCAATCGTATTATACCATACGATAAAACCAGTTGCATCATCACTTCTAGTGACCACAAATTCGAGAGTATCCTGATCTAAAGCCGTATTGCCTTCTATGATAGAAGCATCCGAAATAGAAACAGTTGTCCCCATAGAAAGCGTACGAGCATTCGTACTCGTTAGTGACACAGATTCCGTAGTAGTAGCTACTAAATCAGCCTTAAAAAAGTCTGTGACTTTAAATAAAATATTAGAAGTAAGGGACAAAAATAATGTAAGCGAAATTAGCTTTCTCATTGTTTAGTTCTTAGTAGATTAAAATATTGTCTGCCAGCTTTTTACGCTAATTAAGTAGTTACCTTAATAGCATTAATGATTAATTACAGACTTCGTCAATGTGTATAGATGTGTAGTTTGGTTACTAAGAAATTGGGGTTATTATCAATAGTGGTTTGATTGCATTAAACAGTCAAATCATGCTATTAATTAGCCAACTTAAAAATACTTTGTAAGTGAATTTTTGTAGAATTGTAAGTGTAGGAAAATAAGTTTTGTGTGTAAGTGTATTTACTTATTTTTTTTCAATGAGCTAATGTGTGTGTGTAAGTAGATAAAGCTCATAGAAATTAAGTGCATTCGATTTATTCCAGCGATAAAAGTCAATATCCAAAATCATGTTCTATAATAGAACATCCCCAAAATTTAGTTATTCGTGAGAAGAGGAAAAGATGGATAAGGAAGGCTTAAATTCGATAAGGTATACCGATTTAAAAATACTAGTAATTTGGCGTTTAGCCAATTATTGCCTTTCGGCAATAGTCGTGTCAATAATTTTCTCATGGGATAAAATAAATAATATGTTTCGAGGAGTTTTTTCTTGAATAATAAATGTCTGGATGCTCAAAAATTCCTCATTAGTTTTCTCACAGACAATAGAACTAAGCCAAAATCTATTCCAAAACGAAGGGATTTTACCTTTTTAAATTTTTTATTTTTTTTTATAATATTTATAAAATTGACAATCAGTTTTTTATGAAATAAAAAATATTTTAAATTATTAAATAATTTAATTTATAAATATCATAACAAG
>JBGCFJ010000039.1:0-1918 GCA_045106885.1 Saprospiraceae bacterium | reverse complement strand
AGACGACAATTTAAAGGAAAGGGCGTTAAATTCTTTATGCTTAATTCAAGTGTTCAAGATGATAGAACGGCTATTCAAAAAGAGGCGAAAGAATTTGATATGGATTTTTCTATTTTGAAAGATGAATCTCAATTAGTAGCGGAAGCTTTACAATTACACCGAACCAATGAAGCGATTGTCTTAGACCCTTCTACTTGGACGGTTATTTATAGAGGCCCTATCAATGATAGAATTGGTTATGAAAGTCAGAGAGACGATGCAGACAAGCATTATTTAACCGCTGCTTTAAATGCACAATTAAAAGATGAATTGCCAATAGAACAGTTAGTTAAAGGAAAAGGCTGTTTAATCAAAAGATTACATGATGACCCAGCGGCATTTGCTTCTATTTCATACGAACATGATGTTGCGCCAATTTTGGTGGATAAATGTATGAAGTGTCACGTAGAAGGAGGGATTGCGCCTTGGCAAATGAAAAACTACGAAACGGTTTTTGGTTGGTCAAATATGATGAGAGAAGTTTTGCGAACGAAAAGAATGCCACCATGGCATGCAGACCCACATTATGGTTTATGGGAGCAAGATTTAGCGTTAAGTACCAAAGAGTTACAAACATTAGTTCACTGGATTGATGCGGGGGCTAAGAAAGCAGAAGGAGAATCAGACCCTTTAGCTAGTTATGACAAAGCTGCCCCAGCTTGGGACCACGGTGAGCCAGACTTAAAATTCACTTTAAAGCAAGAAGACATTCCCGCAAATGGGGTAGTCGATTATCGTTACCAAGAGCATGAAGTCAACATAGACAAGGATATTTGGGCAACTGGTTTCCAAGTATTGCCAGGCAATAGAGAAGTTTTACACCATGTTTTAGTAAGTGTCATTTATCCTGATGGATTTATTGAGCCAATTGACAGAGAAAGTCCTTGGTTAGATGGTTTATTGGCAGCTTGGGCGCCTGGTGGCGAAACGGAAGTTTTTCCAAATAACACGGGTCGGGTAATTCCTAAAGGGTCAAAATTACATTTCCAAATGCACTATACGACCAACGGGAAGGCACAATCTGACCAATCTACAGTTGGTCTTTATTATACGGAGAAGCAGCCAGAAAATGAATATTTGATGGTCGGTGCTTTTAATACAAAAATACAGATTCCTGCTGGAGAGGCTCAATACGAAAATAAGGCTAAGCAATTATTTGAACATGATGCCACGCTTTATACCATTTTCCCACACATGCACTTTAGAGGAAAAGCGATGAAATTTACGGCTTTATATCCTGATGGAACGAAAGAGGTCCTATTAAATGTACCTAACTACAGTTTCAACTGGCAAAGAGGCTATAGTTTTAAAGAACCTAAGAAAATTCCAGCAAGAACAGTTGTTTATGTAGATGCAGTTTTTGATAATTCTGCTCAAAACTCCTTCAATCCTGCACCAGAAAAAACGGTTTATTGGGGTGATTTCTCTTTCGATGAAATGTTGATTGGGTATATGAGTTTTGAATATGATAAGGATAGAAAGAAGTTGTCTATGAAATAATCGACCGATTCTGAAGGATGAATGTCCAGTGGACATTCAAGGGAGTGAACCGCAAAGCGGATGGGATGGTCAAGCGAGAAAACCGTGTAACTGGTCGGAGGCTTCTAAAATTAACAAGATTGTCTTCAGAACATAAATAGTTGGGTAAAACTTAATCTATCCTAATATCGTTAAACTATAAAAGTAAGCCTTGAATATGGTGATTTCACCTATTTGAGGCTTATTTATTTGAAAGACTTTAAGTACACTTACAGCCAATCAATAAAACTACTAAAAATTATTATCTAAAAAATCTTAAATTTGTAAAGCGCATTTAGAAAAGTCTAATAAAAATAAGTAGTCAATACACAAAGAATAATGGTTAGGGACGAGGAAAAAA
>JBGCFJ010000389.1:0-5626 GCA_045106885.1 Saprospiraceae bacterium | reverse complement strand
TGACCTTTCCTCCTCCTTCTTGGTTACATGCCTCTATAGCTTTTGCAATAGCAGCTGCATTATTTACCTTCTTTTCAGGTATTACGCCATAATCAAGTACATTAAAGGAGTTATCTGGAAATTGGGGTACGATGACCGATTCTTCGATTTCTTTGGCTAGCTGCCAATGGGTATTTTCGCTTAAAACAACTTGGGATTTGCGGATTTGACAGGAATTCAAGCATAAAAAAAAGCCTAATAATACACACCCTATTCGTTTAATCATATTGCTATTGATTGAGCTAATATTCTATCGTACACTTCAGAGCTAGATTTTTGAGTACGTAAAATGTACGATATATGATAAAATAAAAGAAAGTACCAAAGGTAGTATTTGAATTTATCTCGCCTTATTCAAAATTTCACTAATGAATAGCCGTTTCTAACATTTACAATTTAAAAAGAGGAAGTGGGCTAAACGCTCCAATTTTTCACAATTAGCAAGCATAATTTTCCAATATTAACTGAATGATGTATATTCAACATTAAAAAAAAGTATCTTGGAGATGACGAAAAAATAACACACGCATTTGGTTTTTTATTTGAACTTATCTGTCGTATATTTTCGCCCCATTTTGACGAATCAAACTAAAATCCTAACAAAAATAGTCTAGGTTATTATGTTGAGAAAAACAATCTTTCCATACTTGTTTATCCTTTGTGTTTTTAGCTGGTCATCGGAGCTATGGGCATCCAGTTCCTATCAACCCAACATCATCGACCCTTTAACAGAATCTTGGCGTTGGAAGCATTTTCCAGAATTAGAAGGAAAAGGGATTCGGTATATTGTAGAGGATGATAACCAAAAAGTTTGGGCAAGTAGTAATGAAGGTATTTTAGCATATAATGGATATGATTGGCAACTACACGAGAAAGCCAAATATTTTAAAAATCAACCTGCCGAGCAGCTTTTCGTAAGTCAAGAGAATATGCTTTATGCCACTACTTCTAAAGGCATCTTTAAATATCAAAATGAAAAGTGGGAAACTTTTTTTGACATCCCAGATAAAACTTCTTTTATATTTCATCAAATCAAACAACTCTCTGACCAGAGTATCGTTGCCTGTTCCGACTGGGGAGTGCTTCATTTTTTGGAAAATGGCATTGATTTTTATAGTACCCCTGACAAAATAGCTCAATTACGCAATAATTTTGTAGGTATCAACTGGATTGTTCTCCCCGAAGAAGCCTTGAATAGCAAACAAGATTTTTTGAACATTTCTGATGTTCTGGAAGAAGGCTCCTCTCTTTGGTTCGCTATAACCGTAGATTTAGAAGTTGGAAAATTATTAAAATTTGACCGCTCGGCTATTGTTAATCAAACAATTAAGGATTACAGAATCTGGTCGAATAAGAAGGAGTTACCCTTAGGAGAAGGTCAAAAATTACTTTTAAGTCGAGATAATAAAATTTGGGTAATTAATTCCACTTCTAATAAGGGAATAAGCGTTTTTGATGGTCAAAATTGGCAATCCATTCAATTGAATCAATTTTTTGGTGGAGATGAATATATGACAGATTTGGTACAGTCTGCCGATGGTACTATCTGGATAAGTTCTATGGCTAGAATTTTCACCTATAACAACAACCAATGGCAGATTTATCGAGCACCACAATATCCAGTTCCTGCCAATAGAGTGATTTTACAGAATAGCCAAAAAGACCAACTTTGGGTAGCGGGCTATAAGTCGAAGGTCTTATTATTAGACTTTTCCTTAGACAACCGTAGGAGTTATGCCAATTTGAGTTTTCAATTCGAAATAAACCCCAATGAACAATGGTTTTTAGAAGCCAATAATAAGATTATTCAAAAGAAGGGGCAACAATGGATGGCTTATGATAAAAAGGATGGATTGATGGATATGCCTATTCGTTTAATACATACGAGCAAAGGACAAATTTGGGCAGCGGGGTCTCATCAAGGGATAGCAGCAACTGCTTTATGGAAAAATGGAAGGTGGGAAAAGCATTTGCACCCTGATTTATCTTGGGGTATAGACTATCGTTCTGTTTTTGAAGCTTCAGACGGCAGCTTGTGGTTTGGTGGTAGTGTGGATGCAGAAAAATTAGATGGGTTTAATAGCGGTGTTCTACACTTAACCAACCCTACCTCCAAACAGTTTAATTGGGAACGTTTTAACTGGCAAGAAAATGGATTAAATCAAGGGAGTGTCTACGGAATTGGCGAGTCAACCGATGGAAAGATATGGATTGGCGGCAGTAAATTGTTGTATTATGATGGAATCAGTTGGAAAAATCTACCCGATGAACGGCTCAACCAATATGTGAATACGGTCACTAGTACCAAAGATTTATTATTGGTTGGGTCAAGGTATTATGGGTTATTTATTTATGATGGAGAAAATTGGGAAAATTATAATACCTCAACGGGGCTTTCGGGTAATACAATTATCAGTATAGATGTCGTTTCAGAGGACTGTATTTTTGTGGCAACGGAGAACGATATTTGCCGTTTTGATGGAAAATCTTGGACACAAAATGTATTTCCAGAAAAATTGAATATGGATTTTGAGGGAGGTTCTATATTCCATACCCCGCAAAATGCTATTTGGATTAATCATGTTCCTCGTAGTTGGAAACGTCGAGCCTATCAACAAGTAAATCAGGAAATGGCGCAAGGAACATTTTTTACGACTTTCTATCAACCAGATATTACGCCACCCGAAACAACTATTGACTTTTTTTTAGAGACCATCTCAACAGAAGGCAATAGTTTAATATCGTGGACTGGCAAAGACTATTTTGCCAATACAGCTACCCAACAATTAACGTATTCTTATCGCTTAAACGATGGGGAATGGTCTCAATTCTCTGAAGCGAATCAACACACCTTTACAAGTTTGTCAAGCGGTGAACATCGATTAGAAGTGAGCGCACGAGACCTAGATTTTAATGTAGATAAAACACCTGCCGTCATCCAATTTAAAGTGCTCCCTCCAATTTGGAAACAAGCATGGTTTATTCTACTAATCGCTACTTTTTTGACTATCTATGGTATTTATGAGTATCGGGTACTCACCAAAAAGAAAAAATTGGAAGCATTAAATACGACCTTACAGCAGACCAATACTGCCTTACAAGAAGGTCAAACACAAATAAAAAAACAAAATAAAGAGATATTAAGTCAACAAACCCAAATTGTCCATCAAGCAAATGAACTGGAGGTAAGCAATAAAGACTTAGCTGCAAGCAATAAGGAAATTAGAAGCCAAAAAGAACAGCTAGAAATCATGTTGAAGCAAATAGAATCTCTTTCTAAAGCAAAGCTAAGTTTCTTTACCAATATTTCGCATGAATTGAGAACCCCCATTACCTTAATTGCTGGTCCCATCAATCAATTAGTCGAAAAAAAGGAGGCACTATCTGAAGCCCAGCAAAACCAATTACTTAAAATCATTGATAAAAATTCGAATCGCTTACTCAAATTAATCAATCAACTATTAGAAATTCGAAAAATTGAAAAAAGCAATTTAGACATAAAACTGAATAATGTATCCTTACCTCAATTTTTTGAAGAGATTATTAATTTATTTTACAATCTAGCGGTAGAAAAAGATATTTATTTGGAGTTAAACTTTAATAGTTCGAATAAAACCTTTGCGGTTGACCAAGATAAACTAGAAAAAATATTGGTCAATCTCTTATCTAATGCCTTCAAAAATACGGCTGCCGATGGTAGTATTATTGTCAAAATAGCCCAAGTATCTGCCCAAACTGCGCAGTTGCTACCCGTCCATGAGCAATATTTAGAAATTACGGTGGAAGATACTGGATGTGGGATTCTACCAGAAAATATCAAGAAAATTTACGACCGTTTTTATGGCAATCAGAATCAACAAGAATACAGCTCAGGGATTGGATTATCCTATACTTATCAACTCGTAAAATTGATGCAAGGAGATATAAAAGTAGCAAGTGAAGTTGGAGTAGGCACAACATTTAAAGTATATCTGCCCGCTATTGTCACCCCTAAAGGAAGTAGGAATATAACTGTCCCCAACACCTTTAAAGCAGCCCTTGCGGAGGCTAACTATCTGATGAAACTTCATCAACCTACTCAGCAATTAGCCAACAATAAGTCTAGTATATCCAAAAAGAAAATATTGATAGTAGAAGACCACCCGGACATGCGAGCCTTTATAGCGACTATTTTGGCTGAAAAATATGAAGTTCGGAAAGCAATAAATGGTCAAGAAGGTTTGGAAAGAGCTAAAAACCATGCATTTGATTTAATTATTAGTGATGTATTAATGCCAGAAATGGATGGATATACTTTTTGTCAACAGCTTAAAACGAATATTCCAACGAGCCATATTCCCGTTATTTTATTAACTGCCAAAAATTTAGAAGAGCATCGTATAGAAGGTTTTGAAAAAGGGGCAGATGCGTATATTACCAAACCGTTTTCACCTGATTTATTGCTCAGCAGAATTGAAAATCTCTTGCAACAAAGAGAACAATTGAAAACCTCTTTTAATCGAGATTTCAAACTACAACCCAAGGATATTCAATTGACCTCTCCTGACGAAATTTTACTACAAAAAATAGTAGAAATGATGGAGGAAAACCTAGAAGACTCTAATTTTAACATCAATCAAATGTGTAAAGGTTTACACCTAAGTCACATGCACTTTATCCGTAAAGTCAAACAGTTGACAGGTAAAAAGCCTATTGATTTACTAAAGTCCTTTCGTTTAAAACGTGCGAAAGATTTATTAAGTCAAGATAAACTGACTATCTCAGAAATAGCTTATAAAGTGGGCTATGACTTACCCAATTCATTTAGTCGAGCCTTTAAGAGAGAATTTGGAATTAGTCCTAAGGAGTTTATGAAAAGAAATAAAAAACAGACGGAGAGCAAAGTTTTTTAAGGAACAACGTACCAATAAGGGGTACATTCGGGAGTAGGATGGGTAGCCAGGTTACGCAGTTATGCTGCCCATCCGCCAGAGGTTCAATTTAGGCGAAATTTCATCTTCTAAGGGCGCTTAAAAAACCGCATATAGCCAAGCTACATAAGACTTTTTTAAGGGTTCTTAGAAGATGAGCTTGCACCGCAAGTGAACCGCAAAGCGGATGGGATGCTAAAAGAACAATGCTTGCCCCGATTCATCAGGGTAATATGGCTCAATTTATTCCTGCGTCGTCACTAATCTAATTATGTTATTAAGTACCTACAACCAAATAATCAACACTTTATGATGGGCCCTTTTTCCACTTTAAGCATCCCATCCGCAAGCGGTTCACTAAGAAATCAAGACTCCCCGAATCTTCCTTTCTTAGCTCATGTTAAAAAATATTTCCGTAGCGGGACTATGCAAGCCATCCCGTCCGCTTTGCGGTTCAGAAGTTGACACTTCTTCATGCCTCGTCTAGCAAAAAAATAGCCTGAATCAAAAGTGACGATTATTTAATAGTAGGTACTTACTTTTAATGTTCCATTAATTTTAGAGATGCCTCCTTACTTTTGACCCAATTGGGATTAAAAGCAATCAGATTAATACATTCTATTAATCACTAATTTTCGATTCATAATCCGTTTTCCTTCTACATTAATTATTACTTG
>JBGCFJ010000388.1:0-2261 GCA_045106885.1 Saprospiraceae bacterium | reverse complement strand
AAGCAACTGTTTGACTTGGGTTGTCTTTTAGCCGAAGTGACAGATTTGGATATAGCTTATCAATCTTTTCAAAAAATAGCTAATAAGGAATTAGTTTACCGAGACTTAGTTGATACTACGGTAGCAGATGTGTTAGATGATACAATCGAAGTTGCTTTATTATTAGCTAAAAGAGAACGGAATAAAACCGAACCCAATCATTCTAGATTTCAAGCATTGAATATGGGGGTTAGGCGATTTCAATCGTTCTTGATGGATGGTAGATTTAATATTGAGCAAGCTATAGAAACCGCAGCAAAGATTGCCTTTTTAGCTGCTTGTTTTAAGCAACAGCAACCAGCCTCCTATAAAAATTTAGTGGCTGCCGATACGCTCATAGACAACCCAAAATTTAATTTTTTAAACCGCTATCTAAAAATTAAAAATGCTACTTATTTGTATTGGTTTAATACTTTAAAAATAATCGCAGACGATTGATAACATGACAAAAATAAAAGCAGCTTTAGAAAAAAGATTCAAAAAACATCGAGTCTTATTCTGGTACGATGATAAAGAAGAATTTCGGGAACAGTTCGAGGAACTGTCTATCAAGAACGTGGAAAAAATACAGGTAGCAGGTAATGAATTTGCCATTAAATATCGCATCCATAAAATAGCCCCTCAGCAACATTTTTTGCTCTATTTCACGACGCCAAAACCAGCGAATGAAGAAAATTGGTTATTGGATATGGAGTTGGCTTATGATGTCTTTTACACCGACCAACAAGCTTTGTTTTTACAAGAATTAGGCTTAGGTTATCATTTTAAAGAGTTGGTAGGCGAGCATTTTTTGTTCTTTAAAAACAAAGAACGCTTAGAGAAATTGAAAGAATTGCTCGATGGAGACGAGACCGAACGAGCCTTAAAATACAAAATATTAGCAGTTGTATTTAAAACAAAATACACTAATTTAGAAACGTATATCCATGCCCACGGAACAGCTTGTGCCGATGGAGATGATGGATTCGACAAAGAATTGGAACGCTATCAATTAGCCGATTTTTACTGGAAAGAAATCGCCAGTCGCTATAATTACGAAAAAGAAACGCCGAGTATTTATGATTTTTTAATAGAAATATTTAATCATAATTCCACTTTTGGTGAAAAGACCAACTTAAAAAAAGAGGCGAATTACCTATTATCCCTTTGGAAAGATACCGTACAATATCGCCCAAGTTTTGGCAAAATTTCTACCAAAATAGCAAAAGATATTGACGTAGAAGGTCAGTTACAAACTGCAACAATTGACGAACTAATTCAAGAAGATGCTTTTAAAATCATTGATTATAAGTTAATTGGAGAGTTGGTACAGCTGATTACAGGGGAGACAATGGCTAGTGAAAAGGTCTTGAAATACATCAAGCAGCGAGAGAATAAATTTTGGTATTCGGACTTTAAATTCTTGTATCAGAGTTTGCAGTATGCCACCGAAATAATTGCTTTGGTCCGACAATATGGGCAGCAGCAATACGCCTCTTTTGACGAAGGTACGCAGCATTATAGTTCCACTTTGCAGGAAATAGATTACACCTACCGCAAATTTATTTGGAACTATCGCCAAACCAATCAAGACCGAATTTTAGCGGAGTTAGCCGAAAAGGTAGAGAAAATCTATGCGACCGATTGGTTACTGACCTATAATGATAATTGGCAAAAAGTAGTAGACAAATTAGTGGAATGGCCAACGCAAACTCGCAAAAGTCAGCAGCGATTCTTTTTGACCAATGTACAACCAATTTTAGCTAAAAAGCAAAGAGTGTTTGTGGTTATTTCGGATGCTTTACGCTATGAATGTGGAGTGGAGTTAACCAAGATGTTGCAAGGCGAAAACAGACTCCAAGCATCCGCTGACTATATGATTAGTAGTTTGCCTTCTTATACTCAGTTGGGCATGGCATCCTTATTACCTCATAAAAAATTGACAGTCAAAGCGCAGTCCGATACGATTATGGCAGATGGCTTGTCAAGTATAGGCGTTGCTGGTAGAACAAAAATACTAGCGACTAATTCGGGTGTTCGAGCCACCGCTATTCGGGCAGAAGAATTTATGAAAATGAATGCTGCTAAAGAAGGGAGAGCTTTTGTCAAACAGTATGATTTAATCTATATTTACCATAATCAAATTGACGCTGCGGGCGACAATACAAAAAGCGAAGACAAGGTCTTTGAGGCAGTCGAAAGTGAGTTGCAATTTTTGGTAGAAGTAACCAAGAAAGTTGCCA
>JBGCFJ010000387.1:0-6505 GCA_045106885.1 Saprospiraceae bacterium | reverse complement strand
ATGGTACTGGCTTCGCCAGGTTAGGGGTTTGGCAAAAAATAACCTACGCAACAATACTATATGTTTTAAAAAAATAATTCGTGGGGCTGGATAATTCGTGGGGGAATTTCGTTACTAATTTCCCCCACGAATTATCCAACCCCACGAATTTACGTAGGTTATTTTTTTCGTTTCCCCTTAGAATCCGATTTAAACTATAAAGGCTGGCAAGCAGTTCTGCGATTTACTAAAAATGAATTAAAAGAAGGAATTAAAAATCGGTGGGGGAATTAAGAGTAGTTAGGTGTCAGATAGAGCATTCTGTAAAGCTTGTTTTTACACATCCTGTTAATCCTGCAAAATCCCGTCATCCTATAAAAAAAAAGACAGATAGCTCTTTCTCCCAAAGTGATGCGTGCGTGCGTTACTTATAAAAGGAAGAAAAACTATCTGTCAAAAAAGGTCTCAAAAAAGAAAACTACACCAATAATCTTTAAATGTTTTGTTGTGTTCAGCAACAAGCACATTCATTTTTTTTCAAGGGACTATAATTGTTGTTGTATATTAGATAAAAATTTGTTGTTGTGTTGATGACTCTTTTCAGTCAACCCGCTAAGTTATTGCACTATTTTTTTCCGCCTACCCAATTGATACTTAACCACTTTAGCGGTAGGCGCATGGGGAAGAATCATTTGCTGGAGATAAGCCTTTGCTTTTTTGAGTTTATTAAAGTTAGTTAGAATACAGTAGGCATAACCTCCTCCATTTAATACGTCATAATAAATGTTTCCAAATTGTTGGAAAAGCTTAAAATCTCTTTTTAAGGGCAAATCACTAGTGATTAATTCTAGGACAATACCAGAATGGGTGACCGATAATTTTTTATGATGTCTATAACGAATGGTTTTTTGTAGAACGTAAGGGGTTTGTTGGTTTTGTTTTTTATCAATTGTATTTTCAGGAGCATGAAACACAAAAAAACCGTCTTCTTGTGCTTGGAGCACAAGAAGGCTTACAAAAAGGCAAAGGATGCCTAGGTGAAGTCTTTTATAGTGTTTCATATTTTATAGTGTATTACATTCTATTGCATAAAATGCAATAGAAAGACTAATTTTAAAACAGTAATTTTTAACCTAGTCGATTAAAAATTATTAGTAGAAAAAATAGATTTTTGTGTAGTCCACAGTATGCTAAAAGCTCTCTTAATTTCTTTTAGTATATTTTTAGTGGTATGTTGTTTAGAAGACTCATTTTCTTCTAAATTATCTTTAATGGGTATATTACTTTGAAGCTGTTCTTGTTGTTCAGTGACAACAATTTCATCTGCGGAGTCGTCCATTAAATCAGAAGAATTTGATGGAGATTGGTCATTTTCAAGGTCAGTAGTTGTTTCTGGTTTTTGATAATCTATCAAAAATATAGAGATAGAAGAAATGACCATAACCATGACCGACAATTGGAGAAAATATTCCATAGTGTTTCCGTAGTTCAAAGATTATATTAAATAGTGTTGTTGATACTTTCCAAACATTAAATGAAAATCAATAAATGTGTTGGAAAGGTTTTAACGCCATTATAATACAACATTGTCAGAAAAATTATTGAATAAACTATTATAGTGTGAAATAGTTAACAATTTATGTTTAGTTTCGTTACAACTAAGTATAAAGAATAAACCCAATAATTTGAGTATAATCGCTTCCGATTAACTTTTTTCTTTTCTGTTCTTTGTAGATTATAATTCCGTATTTATGCAATGAAAACATAGCTTTCAATAGCATGCTGCAAATATCAACTTTATATTATAAAAAAACAAATATGTATGTAGTTAATTTAGTAGTTTTTGTGACAGTATTTAAGAGCTTAGGCGTAAGGGGAATGTAGAAGTTAATTAGAAAAAGGTGTGTTGTTATTAGTTTTTGGTTGACCTTTGGGAAAGGGGTAGTTTTTTTGTGACAATTTAAGGGTGAAAAAAAGTTATTAACATTTATACTAAATGAAATATAAAAACGATAGAAATTTGCCTAAATAGAGCGAAAATACCTGTGTTTATAGGGGGGGGAAGAGCTATTATTTGAGCCAAATCTTGTGAGGTTAATTTTTTATAAAAATTCTATTTTTCTATTAAATTTTCTGGCATTCGTACCTTGGGAATTCATTTCCAAGGCACATTTTGAATCTAGCCAATCATGAAATACTATACTCAAATATAAATTCCACTAATTTGTAACGCACTCAGATGAATAACACCGTAACTTGTCCCGTATTTTCAATCAAACTTCCTTCCGCAAAACCTCCAAAGGTGGCTTAGAAATAACTTCTCGACTATTCAACATCCCAATAATAACCGTCAAAGCAGTAATGCTAATAAAAACTAAAAACGGTGGCAAGAATCTAGGCGAAAAAGGAATTTCAAATTCATATTTAGCCAATAGCCAGCTAATCCCGAAAGATAGCAGAATACCCGTTAAAGTGGACAGCGTTCCCAGCATAAAGTATTCATAGCCGTTAATGCGAATAATTTGACTTTTATTGGCGCCTAAAGTTCGCAATAATACACTTTCTTTGACCCGCTGATATTTGCTTAGAACGACCGAACTAATTAAGACCAAAAGTCCTGTAAGAATACTAAACAAAGCCATAAATTTAATAACAAAAGAGACTTTGTTTAAGATGGTATCGACAGTCTTTAAAATCTGAGTTAAATCTATCACCGATACATTCGCAAAATTTTTGACTAAAGTTCGTTGAAATTTACCAGAAATTTCTTCGTCGGGTGTTCGAGTAACGACGACATGAAACTGTGGGGCAGCTTCTAAAACACCTTCTTGGAACACCACAAAGAAATTGGTTTGTAATTGCCCAAAATTAATTTTCCTAATATCACTTACATAAGTTTCTAATAAAGCCCCTTGGACATTAAAAACTATTTTCGACCCCACTTCCACCTTCATATTGTCTTGGATATTTTCAGCAATAGATACCCAAATCGTATCACTTTTAGCTCGGTCGCCTAGCCAAGTGCCTGCAATGATTTCTTCAGAAGCCGTGGTAGAATCTCGATAAGTCACTCGATATTCTCTACTATAAGACCAGTTAGATTTATGCGTCTCCGTTGTATCTGCTCGATTTTGAGTTTTACCAATCCCATCAATCGTTTCTACCCGCATGGTCACAATCGGTACATTTTGAATAAGTGGCAATTCAAAGTCCTTCGTTAATTGGATGACTTCTTCCTTTTGATTGGTCTGAATATCATACATAATCATATTCGGTTTGTCACCTTGTCCTGTAAATTCTACCTGACTCAATAAAAGGTCTTGAGTGAAAAATAGGGTAGAAATGAGTGCTGTTCCCAAACCAATAGATACCATTAATATTAAAGTCTGATTATTTGGACGGTATAAATTAGCAATACTCTGTCGCCAGACATAACTCCACCGAACAGGAAAGAATCGTTTAACTGCCCACATCACTAATTTTGCCATGCCCGCCAATAACAAAAAGGAAACGGCTACGACGGCAATAAAACCGACTGCGGTCGTTACTCGACCTGTTTGAAACCAAGTAAAACCTCCAATAAACAAAATAATCAAGGCTATCACCAACCAACGCAAAGGGTCTTTCGCTCCAGTGTCTGTTTCGTAAGAAGCTCGTAGTGTTTTTAAAGGAGATATTTTTCGAACGCCCAATAATGGAATTAAAGCAAATAAAACCGCGACTGCTACACCTGTAATAATGCCCAAAGCAACCGCTTCCAAAGAAACAGCCGTACTCACATTTTCTAAGGGCAAAAATTCACCTAATACGATGGGGAGTAACTTTTGCAAAATACTACCTAATAAAGCCCCCAGCACTGCCCCAATAAAACCCATTACCAATATTTGCAGTAAATAGATAATAAAAGCTTGTTTGCCACTAGCGCCTAAAGTTCGCAAAACAGCAACCGTACTCAATTTATTTTTGATGTAAATATGAACGGCACTTGCCACACCAATACAACCTAGAATCAAAGCAATAAAACCGACTAAATTTAAAAAGTCTGTCATTCTGCTAAACGCTCGACCCAAATCTTCCTTTCTTTCTTCCACCGTATCAAACCCCATAGCCGCAGGACGAAGCGTTGCTTTTAAGGTATCAATCAGACTTTCCGCAGGTGTTTCTGGTTTTAATTTATAATAATAATTATAGTCTACTCGGCTACCAAATTGAATTAAGCCCGTAGCATCCAGATATTGTTTGGGAATATAAACCACAGGAATCACCGCACCTGCAAAACCAGACCGACCAGGTGCAGTATTCAACTGCCCTTCTATTTCAAAAGTAACATTCCCAACCTTGATAGAATCTCCTTTTTCTAGACCAAATTGTACCATAACGGTCTTCTCCACCAAGGCTTTTTGCCCATTTTTAAAAGTTTGATGAGCATTGAGCGGCTCGGTAGAAAATTCGCCATAATAGGGATAATTACCTTCCAAGGCATTGATTTGCGCCATTCGGGTATCATCCGTTTTAGGCAAATAAATCATAGAAGCAAAAGAGGCCATATCGGAGCGTTCTTCCTCAATGTATTTGATTTTATCATTGATAGAATCAGGCATCGGATGATTACTTTCGACCACTAAATCTGCCCCTAATAATTTTTTAGCTTCTTTATTAATATCTGTTTGCAGGTTTTCGCCAAAGGAACTAATCGCCACCAAAGCAGCAATCCCCAAAATGATAGAAGAAACAAACAAAAATAAACGACTCCGATTGCGGCGACTATCTCGCCAAGCCATTTTTATAAGCCAAGGAAAGTTGATATTATTCATTATGTTGATTGACTACGAATGTTGTTAGCAGAGGGCTGAGGTCAGAAGAGCGTGGGGTTTCCTCCGCCCTTTTGCCCTCCGCCCTCTGCAAAAAATGAAATTAATTTCATTTTCCACTCCGTAGTTTTGATTCCTAAAAAAATAGTGTAACTTTATATTCACAAGGACACTAATTATTTTCTAACAGCAAATTTAACAAGTTGATTAATATTAGGTTCTAATTTACCCTCACTAATATCCCCCATTCCCTAGTTTTTAGGCTAAATCCTCTTTTTTACAGACTAAAGAGGTCATTGAATTTTCAATTTCAAATTTTCAATTTTCAATTTTCAACCAACTTTGGTGGAAATTGACATTATTTGTTAAGGGAGTAGGAAATAAATAAGGTACCCAAAATGGTGGTTTTAGTTTGGTCTTATTCGAGGCGCTAAAAATGGAGTTACCCCAACGGGTAATGAGTATTTTAGCAACGATGAAGAAGGGCAAAATAAAGCCGCAAGATGGGTTAGGTTATATTTTTCCTAATCTCTAAATATTACGATGTTGTTCAGGTGCTATTTTTTCAATGAAATGGTCTCTAATCTCTGAAGGGTTTTCTTATGAAATTATTTTCACTAATTTTTTAACGAATTGGCAAAGAGGAAAAGCGACTAAAGATTAAAATAGCCTCAATAACGATTCGCTATACACCAAAAATTATGAGTTGTTCCTTTTTGAAAATTGAAAATTATAAATTGAAAATTGAAAATTGTAAAAAAGGGCGTTTTTCCATTTTTATAAGAAAATCCTTCTAATCTCTGTTCTAGACACAACAAGAAAACTATATAAAAAATACAACTATACTACAACTATGATAAAATCCATTAAAACAATCATAATAGAAGACGAGTCTATTTTTCGGAAGAGTTTAAGCATGTATCTAAGAAATCGCCCAGAATTTGAAATGGTAGGTGATTTTGATGATGGCGAACCTGCCCTACAATTTTTGAAACGAAAAAATGATGTAGCGGTGGTCATTTTAGATATGAATTTACCGACGACGGATGGATTAGAAATGACTCGTAAAATTTTAGACATTAATCCAGATATAAGTATTCTAATTCTATCTCAAGAAACAGAGAAGTCTTATATTCTACAGGCTTTGAAAAACGGCGCGCATGGCTATGTGACGAAAGACGCACCGATAGATGAATTATTGGTGGGCATCAAAGCCCTAGCGAAAGGCAATAATTATTTTTCTAGTAATATTTCTGCCAAAGTAATGATACAATTCGGACGAGGGAACACTAAGATTGCGTCCACGAAAATCAAACCTTTTATTACTTCTAGAGAACAACAAATTTTAGAATTTTTATATAAAGAGTATACCAATAAAGAAATTGCTGACCGACTCTTTATCTCTCCACGTACAGTAGATACCCATAAAAGAAATTTACGTAAAAAATTGAATGTAAAAAGTAGTGTTGGCTTGATTAAATATTATTTGACGAATGTGGAGGGGGATAAATTGGCTTCGGTGATGAAGTAAGTACCTAATCAAAATTAAACGACACATTTTATGAAGGACTCTCTAAGCCTCCCATCCGCTAAAGCGGTTCAGAAGCTTACACTTCTAAGCCTCCCATCCGCTAAAGCGGTTCAGAAGCTTACACTTCTTCATCTGCGGCGTTAAAAATTATCTCCGTAGCTAGGCTATGCAGAGAATGCAGCCC
>JBGCFJ010000386.1:0-8673 GCA_045106885.1 Saprospiraceae bacterium | reverse complement strand
CCATGGTTGGATTGTTCATTTGGATAGTGAAGTTGACAAAGGAACAACCTTATCTATTTTGATACCCAAAACGGAAAAAACAAGCGTGTCCATTTTGGATATGCTAAAAAATAAATGGCGGTTGCTAGGTAGGCAGTCAGCAATAGGCAGTCAGCAGTAGGCAGGAGCAGTTTGCTAACACCTTTATACCCTTATACCTCTACACCTCATAATCTACACATAATGAAACCACATATTTTATACGTAGAAGACGACGAAAGCTTAGGCTTTGTGACCAAAGACAATTTAGAGTTGAAAGGCTATCAAATTACCCATTGCATGGATGGACAAACGGCATTAGAAATCGCTAGAAATGGCGAATTTGACCTATGTTTACTAGATGTCATGTTGCCAGAAATGGATGGATTTACTTTAGCCAAAGAAATCCGACAATGGGACAACCATATTCCTATTATCTTCCTAACGGCAAAATCACTGAAAGAAGATAAAATAAAGGGCTTGCGTTTGGGCGGAGATGATTATATTACCAAACCTTTTTCGGTAGAGGAATTGGTGCTGAAAATAGAAATATTTTTGAGCCGAAGTAGAAAAGTAAATAGAGCTTTTGACAAAGCACAACTAAAAGTAGGGCAGTTTGAATTTGACCATAAAAACCTAACATTAAGTATCAATAACCAAGGTCGAAAACTCACCCAAAAAGAAGCAGATTTATTAAAATTATTTATTGATAACAAAAATCAAGTCATCAAACGCTCCGTTATTTTAGAAAAAATATGGGGCGAAGACGATTATTTTTTAGGGCGTAGTTTGGATGTATTTATCTCCCGTTTGCGTAAATATTTACGACCAGATGAGGCTTTGAAAGTTGAGAATATTCATGGGGTTGGTTTTCGGTTTAATTGTTGAAAATTCCCTTACTTTTGCCCCATGAAAAAACAACCAAAATGTATCATCTTTGATTGTGACGGTGTACTAGTAGATAGCGAACCTATTACCGCCCGCATCCTTATCCAAATGAGTAAAGAAATTGGGGTGGATATTGACATGGATTTTGTAGAGGCCAACTTCACAGGAAATTCTTGGGCAGGTTGTGCTGCCTTAATAGAAGAAAAAGGAAATCTTAAATTACCCGAAAATTTTGAAAAAGAATATCGACGGCGTTCCTCCGAAGCTTTTACCAAAGAAATCCAACCGATTAAAGGCATTCCCGAATTGATTAATAGTTTGACTATTCCATTTGCAGTCGCCTCAAGTGGACCGCCTACTAAAATTCGATTGAATCTTGGTTTGATTGGTTTGTTAGATAAATTTGAGCCAGATGTTTATTCTTGTTGGGATTTAAAAAAGTGGAAACCTGACCCTGCTATTTATTTGCATACCGCAAAAAAATTAGGTTTTGCACCAGCAGATTGTGCCGTAGTAGAAGATAGTTTATTTGGGGTAGAAGCAGGAGTGGCTGGCGGATTTCGGACTTTTGGTTATGCTACGAAGCATACAGCCCCTTCTTTGAAAGCGGCTGGGGCAGAAATTATTTTTGATATGGAGGAGTTGTATGCCGTTGTGCCAAACAACCGTTTGGTGTAAATTACAACAAATCCCGCACCTCCATTAAAACAAACCCCAATAAATTCAACCCATTCCAAGTATCCATATACTGTGCTTTAGGATTGTCCTTTTTTAGTCCAATCCCCCATATTTTATCATAAGGACTCGCTTCTACCATAATCGAATCTTTGGTGTTCAATAAATAGGTTTTCAAATCCTCATTTTGTTCAAATTTAGCTAGATTACCATCTAAGACAATTTGATACCGATTAGCTTCCCATATTTTTTGGTCAAAATTTCGGACTTTTCTACCTAATTTCTTTGCTTGATGCGGGTGTTTGGTCACTAAAATTTGTTCCCACATTTCTTGGTCATTAAATAATCTAGCCTTGCCTGCCATCATCCAATGCTCGGCAGTAGGGTAGGTGATGCCTTTTATTTCAAAGGATTGTTCCCACCATTGACTCAAACAACTTTGGGTAATGCTACCATCTCTAGCAGGTTGATGCCCCCAAAAGAATAGGTAATTTCTTTTTTTGCCTTGGGCTTTTTCTGCTTGTAGGTTTTTTATGGTGTATTTCATTTTTTGATTTTTATTAGGAGGATAAACCACGGATTAAAACGAATTTAATGGATGAAGGACGGGTTTAGCTTATTTCTTAAAAATCCGTCCTCCATCGGTTAAATCTGTTCAAATCCGTGGTTGAATCCTATTTAATTCGTCAATTTTATTTATAAGTATTTTGTAGAAAGCTCTTCCCCCAATTCCATAATATCCTCGAATCGAGCAATAGCAGCCAACCAATAGTCGGGTATATTAGTCGCCCCATAATACAAGCCAGCTAATCCACCAGCAATCGCCGCAGTAGTATCGGTATCATGCCCCAAATTAATAGCGGTCAAAACGACTTCACTATAGGTATCTCTTTGTAAAAAACACCAAATACTTGTTTCGATAGACTCCATCACATAGCCACCAGATTTTAATTCAGTAATCGGAATAGTTCGAATATCTGCTTCGATTAGTCGAATAAATAATTTAGACTCATTTGCAGAAAAATTAATTTTTTCCCAAAAGGCTAAAATCTCTTTTTGCATTAGCAGGTAACTCTCCACTTTATCTTTTCCATTCAATAAATGCTCCGCTAGTCGTAGATAAATCAAGCAACACATAGTCGCTCGAATATGCCGATGCGTCAAGGCAGAAACATCTCGGATAAGCTCAAATTGTTGGGCAATGTCCATGCCTTTGATGTAAAATAATAGGGGCATAATTCGCATCAAAGAACCATTGCCATTATCATATTCATCGCCTAAGTATTTGAGCTGAGTTAACTCGTTGTATTCTTTATTTTTTAGTATTTTTTTCAAAGAAGTAATCGCGTCAGAAGTCGTAATGCCAATATCAAAAACATAGCCTCTTGCCGTCCAAAAATTCGCATCTCGCCATTGAATGAAATTATTAGCCATATCTGCTAAGTCATAGCCCTTTAGTAATGAATCTGCCAAGCAAAAAGTCAAAGAACTATCATCCGACCAAGTACCTGCAGGTACATTATATCGACCAAAACCAATCATTCCTTTAGCAGGGTTTTGTTTCATTTGGTCACTAGAACAGAATTCAAAAGGCACGCCTAAAGCATCTCCAACAGCAACTCCCAAAAGGGCATCTTCTACTTTATTATAGTCCATAGTCGTATTGTTTTCTGAAAAATTGCGTTTACTATAATTCATTTAATGATTAATTATGGTGACTTCAAAAATCACCATGATTTTAATTCAAGATAATTTCATGGACTTTTTCTTCTTCCAATTGTTGATTTAATAATTGACGAATTTCCTTCAAACTCGTCTCTTTTAGTAATTTGCCATCTCGATAAACGACTGCTAATAATCCGCCCATTTCTTCAGCTTTGCTTACTTCATCCTGCATGCTTAAAACAGCGGTTGGAGTACCGTCCAGTCGTATTAACCCTTTGGCAGAAATCTTCGTTCCATCATCCGTCTTTGGATTTTTAAAAATGGCTCTGCCTTCGCCATTCACTTCGCCATAAGTTGCTTTCATAGCAAAACCAAAAGTATCTCTCGTTACATATTGGTAGGTATAAGAACCGATACCAAAAACTAAATTGGTGCTGGCGAATCCTTTTTCTTCTAATTGCTGACAGATTGCTTCACAACGTTCCAGCGTGATACTATCACCATAAATTAAACCGATATGTTCGGCTAATAATTTATAGCCTTTTTCAGTGAAAGTGCCGCCAAAAGTTTCCCACAGGCATTCAACTGCCCCTTTATAAGCTGGGCTGTTAGGTAAAGCATCGAGGTCGCCACAAATTATTTTTACAGGGTCACCACTATCGGGGCGAATGACTACTTTTCCGTCTCTTGCTATGATTTTATCCTGTAAAGCCGGTAAATATTCCGTAATTACTTTCCAAAAATCCCAAGTATCCGCAACAATACTCACGATGCCAGTAGGGTAAGTTTCCGTAATTAATCTTGTAAAAGTGCCTACTTCATCATCCTGCGTTCCCATGCACATGACCGAATGTTCGGTTGCAGGCACACTTAAAGCAACGACTTCTTTATCGCTATCGGCATGATAATATTGTTCTAAAAAGTCTATCGCTGGAATGGTATCTGTACCTTGAAAATTTAATAAATGTCCTGCGCCACTCATCAATGCTGCTTCCAAAACAGCCATGCCTCGAAAGCTGAAATCATGTGCTTGGAGTGGAATAAATTCAAGGGCACCGCCCGTTAATTCAGCGTATCTCTTTAATATTTTGCGATAAGCCAAACTGGTCGTCGCACTTGTACAAGGCAACCAAATAATACAAGACAAGATAGTTTCCAAAAAATTAGTGATCCAAAAGAATTCGAGTAAGGTATTTTTAATGGTAAACATCGGCATTCTGATAGGCGTCATCATACCTTCTGGCAATGCTTTGATTTCGACAGGTAAATAGCCCAAATCATGTAAAGCTTCCACATGTTCATACGTAATGGCATTTGCCCCTAAATAACTACTGATTCTTCGTTTATATCGGTTGACCACTGCCGCTTTTGGCTGAGCAAAAAAGTTTTGGTCAAACTCTTCTTGTAAGTATTTTTTGATAAAATATTGTAAGCCAAAGAAGACAACTTTGTCAATGCCTTTAATTCTACTTTTTCTTGGCGTCCAATTGGCATAGACTAATTCCGTTCCTTTTGGATATTGGCTTCTGTGGTCTACTTTATAACCGTCTGATAAGTGTATGGTATTCATGATTACAGGATGAACGAGCGCTCCCGCAGGGTGAATATCCTAGGATATTCAAGCGAGTGAACCGCAAGCGGGCGGATTGCTCAAGATTATGCGGGATTAACAAGATGTACTTGATTGGAATCACGTTTTAATCTTTGATTAGGAAATATATTAGTTAAATGGTGGACAAACTGGTAGCACAGCCTTCAGGCTGTCCTGTCTCAAGGTCTTTAGACCTTGATTTTTAACAAACCAAGCCAGATGTCGCTAACCTAAAGGTCACCGAACGGGACAGGCTGAAGCCTTCCGATAAATCGGAACAAGTTGTGCTATCAGTTTTAACAACCGTTGATAAGTATTTTAGTTAGATAATAATCCATGGTCAATTTTTAGTTGAGTAAGCGATTCATGAGCAATGGAACTAAAAGAATCCGTGCAATAAATTTTATCAAAAACAGTCGCTAGATTATCCAATCCTTTACTGAAAATTCCATGGGTAACTACTAAGATTAATTTGCCTGCATTTTTGGCTTTTAATTCCTTGGCTAAGCCTAAAAAAGTACCACCTCCATCACAAATATCATCGACTATCACACAGGTTTTGCCTTTTAAATCATCGGAAAAAACTTTAAATCCACTTAATTGTCCCGTCTTTACATCTCGCATTTTGCTGCATTCAATAACTGGTTGTCCGTTGAGGTCTTTTGCTAATTTGTAAACCTTTTTTAAAGCGCCACCATCTGGAGAAATGAGTAGGTAATCAGTTTCCTTCAAAACTGCTTGTTTAACCAATTGGTGATTATCGAATACTTTTACTCGATGTAATAAAGCGGGCGTAACTTCCGAATGCGGGTCTAAAATAAATACGGCTTCATACTGTGTATTATTAATAATGTCCGCATAAATTTTTACCGTCAATGCTTCCCCTTTGACCATCACTCTATCTTGTCGAGCGGCAGGAAAATAGGGTAGGAATAAGCTGATTTTTTGGATGCCCATTCTTCGCAGTGCATCGGTTGCGACCAATAAAAAACCTAGGTCATTAAAACTGCGAATTCTGGTGGTGATTAAAATTTCATCTGGTTTTTTGTCACTTAATAAATTATTATTTAAATGATGAAAAACCTCCTTGATTTTGATATGTGGTTCGCCACCGTTAAAAGTAAAAGCTTCAAAAGCTATCGTTTTTCCAAAGGGGGTAAAGTCAGTATCAAGGTGTAAAAATTTCATGTTTAATTTATTTTGTGTTTTTTTTACACAAATATATAGGTTTTAGAAAGTAAGAAACAAGTTTTTTGTGTAAAAATTACACAATTAAATTTAAATTTGCTTTTATTTAAAAATAGAATTAGTTTTATTTAGTTGATTTACAGTAAGTTAGGGTGTTTTTAGTGTTAACCGTAAAAGGTAGGTGAGTTGGTGACGGAGCGATGCTCCTTATTGAAAAAAGAGGTATTTACCCAATTCCTACAGACAGTATCGAAGCGATGCTCCTTGATTATTCGAAAAAGAGCATCGCTCTGACGCTGTCTGTAGCAGTAATAGCCCAAAATATGCTATAAGGAGCATCGCTCCGACACTAGTTGAATATTGTATCATTCTTCTTTTACGGTTAATAGTTTTTAGTCTTTTTTGTAAGACTTAAATAGTTTTTATGAATTGGCTTTACCCAGCTTTTTTATTAAGAATTGCATCTTTTTACCAGAAAACCTGCTCTTGCTTGGGTTAGCATACCAGACATTATTTAATTAATCTCCATAAAACTACACAACATGAAAAAATACTATTTTCTATTAAGCTTATTATTCAGTATTGCAGCTTGTCAAGAATCACCAAGTTATAGTAAAGAAACCTCAATGCTGGAAGCGCAAGAGGTAGAAGAAGAAGCCGCTTATTTTGACCAAGAAATGGAAGTGCCTCGTACTGCCGAACCACCACCTCCACCGCCTGCTTCTGATGAAAGCGAGCAATCTCAGAAAATTAGAAAATCTATCGAAAAGGGTAGTAAAATTATCAAGGATGGGAATTTAAAAGTAGCAGTAGATGAATTAAAAAAGACCAAAACGGAGGTCGATACGATTTTAAAAAAATTCAAGGCTTATTACGAAAACGAAAATTACACATCGGGTACGTATCGGTCAACTTATCATTTAAATATCAGAGTCCCGTCTAAAAACTTTGAAGGATTACTTAAGGCGATTGAAATTGGCAATGGCAAAATTCTAGAAAAAAACATTTCTGCTAGAGACGTCACCGACCAATATGTAGATATTGCCATTCGATTAGATAATAATAAAACTTATTTAGGTCGCTATCGAGCTTTATTGAGTAAAGCCAATTCGATTAAAGATATTCTAGAAATTCAAGAGAAAATTCGACGGATAGAAGAAGAAATTGATTCCAGAACGGGGCGTTTAAAATACATGGATGACCAAGTCCGTTTTAGTACCTTACGATTAGAATTATTTCAAGAACACGAAGTAATAGCGACAAAGAAAAATCGAAATTTTGTAGCACAATTAGCTACTGCATTTACGAATGGTATTCACGGCTTTCTCGATTTTGCTTTATTCTTGATGAGCATCTGGCCTTTTATTTTAATGATGGGATTAATTTGGATTTTCCGAAAGCGAATTAGCTGGCGGTTTTGGCGGAAGGGAAAATAGTTAGGATGTTTAGTTGTTGGTTGCCACAGAACAACTAGCAATTAGCTGAACTGACATTTAATTTTGTAGTACAATATCTTTAATGCAAAGTTTCCTTTTATCTGGCTGTTTCGCAAAATTATCTCCAATAATTTAGAGTTTTTAACGGACCAAAGTATGTTAACCAAGGGCTTTCCGAAACAGGCCTATCAATTGAGTTTATTCAAGGTTTCTGCCCCTCAATTCCCATTGAATCTAACCACCAATTATAATCAATCATTTTTAAAAAACAGAATAGCTATGATGTATACCAAGAAATCATCCGCCCGTTCCGTATGGAAATATTTATTTTTACTACCCTCTGATGAAAATTTATTGGAATCGGTTAATTGTAAATGGCAAAGATATTCCCCAAGAAAAATTAACTAATTATTTTCAACTTTTACGGTATCATCGAATAACGCCCGCCCGAGGTAAAATTATCCAAATGGGCAGCAAAAAGAATAAGGATTTTATTCATGTAGGATATGGTAGTGATAATTCTTTTTTTGGGACATTTTCAACGGAGTAAAAATGAAACATAGTGCTAGTAATTAAAAAAGTGATACATCTGTGTCCTTTACTTATCCATGGTATTGATTGTTACCACGGATAAATAAAGGAAACAGATAGAAGGTGTTATTAAAATTTATACTTCAACCCCATATTCAAACCACCATATCGAAACTGAAAATAAGGATTTGTGGTAGCGCCAAACTGATAATTATAAAAACCTTCTGCTTGAATGGTGTAATTTTTATAGAAATTATATGCTAAACCTAATGTTGCCCGTGCATTTGTTATCGCAAAAGCACCTTTGCCAATGGATTGAATTTGGTCATATTCTCCACCTTGGACACTGACAAATTCATAGCGTAATTGTTCTTTCAAAGGTAATCTAGCAATCATACCTACCCCAATAGAAGGTCTCCATTTCTTATTGGGCTGGAAGATATACTTTAAGGTCAATGGAACTTGTAAATAAGTGAAATCACCGTAAAGTTCTTTTAGTAAGTCTGCTGGATTATTGGGGATAGCTGAAGGGAATTGATTTAATTCAGCGGTAGATTCTGCACTTAAAGGAACATTGAGGTAATCTAATCCGAATTGTAATCGAGTGTTTCTAGTAAATTCTATTTCCCCTAAAAAGCCTAGAGCTTTTAGATTGTTATTCCCATTGGGTAAATTAATAAG
>JBGCFJ010000385.1:0-3096 GCA_045106885.1 Saprospiraceae bacterium | reverse complement strand
AGTTGCTTGTCTACCAGTATATATCTTCCCACCTAATTGTGTCTGTAAATTGCTTACTTCGCTCTGATTATAATTTAATGGACTAAGTGCCATTCGCAGTGCGCTTACGGAACGATTCATAGCATACTGAGGAGGTGTTTTATCATGGAAAACAGGAGCAAATCCAAGGAAGGATTTTTTAGTAGAGGTATATTTTTTTTGATGGTCCATTAAGGTTGGCAAGGGAGGATTATAGCTAATATGATGATGATTCAGAAGGTATTCAAAATTGTGCCATTCATTTTTGTTTTCAGGTTTTTCTACTAATAGTGTTTCAAAAGGTAAATAATGCAACACACCATCAGGAATAATAGTCAATTTTATATCTAAAGATTGTTTTTTGATAATTGGTTCTATCAGTTCTTGATGTAACTGATAGGCGGTATAAATAAAAGTATCTCGATAGGCAATTTCTTGTTTTTTTGATAAATCATTCAATAGAAAAGGGGCGTAAATACTTCGTCTTAATTGACTGATTAGTATTTTAAGTTGTCGTTTATTTGGAATGTTGGTAAAGGTTAATTTGTCCGACGTTGCCGTATAAGTATAAGTAAAAGCATAAATGCTACTATCTTTAACAAAATAATTGATGATACTTCCTTGTACATTTGCTTTTAAATCAGCAAAGGAGATAGTCGCTGTTTGATATTTTTTTGTGTAATAATTAGGATAATTTAAGGCTAAATAATTTTTGAGACTATCTATCTGGTTGTTTAATATTGCAAATTCTTGGAATAATAAGAGAGAATCAACGGCATTTTGATTTAGTTTTTTTTCGATTGTTGCTAGTTGTTTATTTAATTGCCATTCTTTGTCTATAACGACCTTAGGAACCCCTGTGTTTTGTCTTGCATGTATTTCTTGAAAAGCATCTTTTAGCATGTTGGCTTTTGATTTTTCAGTAATTTCAAAAGCTTTGATTAGAAATGCTTCCTTTTGTGTTTTTTGGTATAAGTTGATTTGTACATCAATAGCGGATTCAAAAATAGGTCGTGCTTTTTCGGCTAAAAATTTTTTAGATTCATGTGTTAAGATACCCACCCTTGTTTGGTCTAATAAGCTAAAGACTTCTTCAAAAATGGGGGTGGTTTTTATTAAATAATTGATGCCTTCAGATTTAGCTAAATATTTTAAAATTTTTATTTGATCTACTAAATTTTCAATCAAAGCATCTTTATCTTGTACGGGTAACTGAGGGTATGGAGGTCTTAATAATTGGTTGGATTGTTCTAATAAATCTAAAGCTTTATCTGTTTGTTGCTTGTCAAATAAAATCATTGCTTTAGTTGCTAGACTTTTAGCCAAATCATTTTTTCGATTCGTTTTTCGATAATAGTTAATAGCAAAATCAATAGCAGTTATAGCCTTCTCAAAAGCCTTATTTTTTTGATAAACGGTCGCTATATTATTATGATTTTGGGCCAATGCTAAGGAATTACCAGTTTGTTGATTGATAAGCATGGACTGTTGATAAGCCTTATTTGCTTTCTGCAATAATTCCATATCTTCATAAGCCATTGCCTTATTATTATAGGCACTAGCAATATTCTCATAATCTACTTCAATTAAGTCATCAACTTTTTCATAAGCCATTAAAATTTCATCAGCAATTTGAAGCATATTTTGAGATTGTTCACTGTACTGGAAATATTCAAAAAGACTTTCATAAATATATATCCATTCCCAAGGTTCATTTTTGAACTGAGCTTGAATTCTTTTTTTTGCCAGATATAGGTATTTTTCAGCCTCTAAATAATTTTCCAAATAATAATTGGCTCTCCCTAATCCATTGTATATATCAGTCAGCAGAAGAGAATCTTTGCTGTGATAAATTAATTCTAGACTTAAGGCATTTTGAAAAGCAGAGCGTGCCTCGGACCATTTATTGTCATATAACAACCCATTTCCTATGTTTCTGTAACGCTTGACTATTTTCCAATGATTAGTTGGTTTTATAGCTTTTTCTACTTTTATTGCCCGTGTCCAATTATCTACAGCAGCAGCCCAATAATTAATAGTATAATTAAGAATACCCAGTTGTTGGTAGGCTTGTGCCAGAATAGTATCTGGAAAAATGATTGCCTCCGTACTATCAATTGCTTCTTTTAGAATTTGAATAGCTAAGTGAGTAGATGAGTCTTTTTGGGCGACTAATATCTGTTGAGTTAGGTAATGATGGGCTTGTAATTTAGCAGTATTTACCTCTGAAGAAGATAGGTCTTTTTCCTGTTTTATGCACCCTCCCAATAGTAAAAGAAGGAAAAAATTGAATAGTAGAAAGAGCGAGGTGTAAAAAAAGGATTTCTTAGATAATTTTGATAACTGCACAAAGTAATTTTGGGAGTGAGTAATGTTTTAAGGTAAAATTAAAACATTACGCACTGAATCAAAATTAAATTTAGTTACTTTGTATAATTATTTTCTCAATTATTTGTCCATTGATGTTAACAAAATAAACACCGACAGGTAAATGGCTTACGCCTATTTGATGATTGGATTCCTTCACTATCTTTTGGTGAACTTTCTGTCCTATAGTATTAAAAATTGTTAATTGATAGTTTTTCAGAGAGGACTCAATATAAATCGTATTTTTTACGGGATTTGGATAAATTTTAAATTCCTCTTTGATAGCTTGGAAATTATTGAATAAAAGGTTTGTTTTGGTGGAGATAGTACTATCTTTTACAATGAGATTACTTGATACGCAGTCGGTTATTTGCGCATTAAATTCACCTCCTTTTTCTACTATAAAACCAGTTTTTAGTGTGATGCTTTGCTCCGCCTTAAAGAAAACCGCACTATCCTTAGCGACAGTACTATTAGATTCAATGGTATTAATAGACTGATATATCTGGTTTTTTAGTAGATTTTCATTGATTACTAAATCGGATAAACATTCAGTGAGTATACAATCTTTACCTAAATGGATAACTAAGGTTTCCTCACATCTATTTCTATCGGTAATTGTTAAGTTATAAGTTCCCGCAGTTAAACCAATAATTTGGTTAGAGGTATCTCCATTAGCCCATAAAAATTGAGGCTCATAGGATAAACCAC
>JBGCFJ010000384.1:0-15511 GCA_045106885.1 Saprospiraceae bacterium | reverse complement strand
AATACGGATGATAATTTTGTAGAATATATTTCTTTAAAACCAAATCCATTTTTTGCACTTTTTAAGAGTATTTTGATTGAAAAATATGATTATAAAGAAGTAAAACAAAATTATTTTAAGGAATATGATTGGATATGGAAGTTTTTAGTTTATCTAAGTATTTTAGATTTTTATCTGATAAAAAAATTGCTAGACAAGAAAATTTACTCGGATTCTCTTTCTTCAATTATTGAAGAAAAAAAATTATTTACTTCAACAGGGGTCAATATTGGAGGTGGTGATAAAAATGATGCTTCTCATTTAGTAAACTTGCCTTATATAGATAATAAGAATAAAGATTTAAATAGGTATTACATAAATTATCGAAAAGAAAGCCTATGGACTAAGGAAGTTGTCCATAGACCAAGGCGTGTAGATGCCTATAAAGCCCCTGTTCTGCTTATTAAAAATAGCTTATTAAATAATTTCAAATTAGTAGCATCTATTCTTTCTACAGACGCTGTTTATACAAAAAATGTTTTTGGAATAAAGAGTTATTCTGATGCTATTATTTTAAAAAAAATATTAGGCGTATTAACATCTGATTTATCAAATTATTTCCTTTTTATTTCTGGCACTTCAACTGGAATAGAGAGAGAGCAAATAATGTTTGAAGAATTATATCCTTTTCCTATTATACTTTCTGATGAAATTGCTGAAACAGTAGAAAGGTTATTAAGTCTTAATAATGAAAAACATAATAGTATTAATGATAATTATTACGATGATTTAATTCAAAAGGAAGAGGATAGTCTTAACCATTTAATTTATAACCTCTATAAATTTAGTGCTAA
This sequence comes from Saprospiraceae bacterium, assembly GCA_045106885.1. Classification (GTDB taxonomy): domain Bacteria; phylum Bacteroidota; class Bacteroidia; order Chitinophagales; family Saprospiraceae; genus JAFMDF01. The sequence goes on along the minus strand of JBGCFJ010000384.1, from coordinate 14,678 downwards.
GGATAAATATCTATTAGATTACGCTTTTAATATTTCAATCCCATCATTTAAAATGGGAACAAGTGTTAGTAAAAGTTATAAAAAATTCCCACCCTACAAAGTTTTAAAATTTAAAAGTCAAGAATTAGAATTATATGCAAATATCCTCATTAATCACTACAATAGACTTGGGGGTAACATAGAGAAAATAGTCCACGCAACCATATATTGTACAGAAAATGTAATAGCGATTAACTTCGATTTTAAAAATGAGCTATTAATTGAAAACATAATATGGAAACAAGAAGGTAAAGGTTATCTAGATTTTCTTGCTACTACGGCTTTCCAAAAAGTGAGTAGTCATTTATTTATCCAAAAAGATATAAAGGGAATAAGAAAAGATTCTTTTTATGTAATTAAGCCGAATCAGGTTAAATTATGGCATCCTGCAATAGCACATTTGGATATTTTAGAATTTGATAACAAAATGATTAACCTAGAACTTAACCAAACAGAAAATGTCCCGCTTTAAAGAAGATAATAATGACACAGCTATAAGTTTTTCGACTCTTTTAAGTTATCTTAATGATGCTTTTAGATTGCTGAATAGTGCTTACAAAGAAATTGCTATTGATAGGAAATCAAATCCATATAAAAAGCCGTCAACGACGAAAACATGGCATATCGAAAATATCATTACTAAAGATTTAGTGAAAATAGCTGAAAATAAATCTTTAGAAGAATCATTAAACTTTGATTGGGTAAATGACAGTAAAGATTTAAAAAGAAATAACATGATTGATATTGACATTATATATCAAGCAGGTTTAGGTAAGGAAAAAAGATTAGGAATTGAATGTAAACATTTAATCAATAATACAAAAAACGATTACTATGTTAAAGAGGGGATTGACCGATTTCTATCAGGTAAATATTCATCAAAAATGCCGATTGCTGGAATGTTAGGTTATATTGAAAAAGGGAAAATTTATGAAATTACTACTGATTTGAATAAAAGAATTACACCTAATACCTTGAAACCTTATAATTTTGAACAAGAACTAGAACATTCATTTATTTCAGAACATGATAGAAGCTATAATTCTGAAAGTCTTACAAATTTTAGACTATATCATGTATTTTTTGATTTTAGGAATTTAATAGAAAGAAATAAACCCGACACTCACATCTGAATCCCCATATTCAAGTAATAATGTAAAAATAAATATTCAAATTTGTATGGTGTTTTTCCGTTACGAGAATTCCCGTAACGGGAATAAATATAATGAGTTTTCAATATCTCTACTATCTATTTTTCTACAATTCCTATTCCTAATAAAAATCACCCAAACAAAACCGCTCTAGCCTTAGCCAATCTAACCTCCTTCAATTTCTTACCCAAAAAAATAACCTTTTTATTCATCTCCCAATCTGCTTTAAAATCCGCTGAGGCATATTTAGAAATATGCTCCTCAATAGTAGGCAGTAAATTTTCAAAATTTCGTTCGTGAGTCGATAATAGTAGATGTGTTTCTTTTGCCGAAGGTGGTAAAGAGAGCAAATTTTTCAAGATATAAAGATTCAACAAAAGTTGATCTCGCAAATTTTCGGCCCATTGATGGTCAATTGCCTGCCGCAATAGCATAGCTTGATAGGCAGCACTTACACAAACATCTTCCAAGGTTCTAAATGGTTTGGTATACTGACTGTAGCCATCTCCTTCTAAAATTTGCTCAGCAGTGATTTTTGTATTATCAAGTGCTAATTTTCCATGCTTTACAGCTTTCATAAAAGGTAATTCAAAATTAGTAACCTTTATATTGTCAGCTTGCTTAGGAACATGAACTATCTTTAATAATGGTTTGCCATCAACCCTTTCTGTAGTTTTACATAGCACCAATAAATGGGCAGCATCCGAACCAGCGGTCACATAAGTTTTCACACCAGTTAGCTGATGATTCAGCAACGTTGTTTGGATAACTTTGGGGTGGCCTCCTTTTGCTTCACTTACACAAAGGGCTTTGAGTTCGTTGGGTGCAATCGTTGGAAACATTTTTTCTAAGGCTGCCTGATAACCTGCCATAAAAGCAAAACTAAATTGTTGGCAGGTAAAACCTCCAAGAACAGCTTTATTAAAAGGGAATTCATTTTTTGTTAGTTGATAATAGGCTAGAGCCCAATCTTCTGTAGCATTATAAGATTTTAGGGGACGATTTTGCTGGATGGCTAAAAGTTGTTGAATCATTATGTGGTACTATTATTTTTTTGGTGCTGTATTTTATAGGTATATTGGATGTTTGACCTTCAGTCAACCTATACTAGAAACTAAGAGGTTGACTGAAGGTCAACCATCCAATCGACTAATTTTTAGGCTAAAGATGAAAATCCTAATTTAGATGACCAAATAATATTAGTTAATAAAATCAATAAAACAATAAAAAAAATTGCATGCATCCAATGAAACCTTTTTTTATTAGGTGAATATTAATTCAACTAATTATTAGTCAACTAATTAAGTATTTTATGGTTAAGTACTTATCTTTGTGGGAATTTTGCACTAGCCAATCAACTTTTCCTTACAAATCTAAAATCTAATATCCATGCCTAAGGATAATTCGATAAAATCGATACTCATTATTGGAAGCGGCCCGATAATTATTGGACAGGCTTGCGAATTTGATTATTCAGGAACGCAAGCTTCTAAATCTCTTCGAGAAGAAGGAATTGAAGTTACCTTGATTAATTCTAATCCTGCAACGATTATGACGGACCCCGTAACGGCCGATCATATTTATTTGCTGCCACTAACCGTGGAAAGTTTGGATAAAATTTTAACGGAGCGCCAAATTGATGCGGTGTTGCCAACAATGGGTGGACAAACTGCCTTAAACCTAGCTATTGAAGCTGGAAAACAAGGCTTGTGGGAAAAACACAATACTCGTTTAATTGGAGTAGATCTAGATGCCATTGAATTAGCAGAAAATAGAGAAGCTTTCCGTCAATTGATGATTGAGATTGGTTTGAAGGTAGCACCTTCCCATATTGCGAATTCTTTCTTAGAAGGGAAAGAAGCTGCACAGAAAATTGGTTTTCCATTAGTAATTCGTCCTTCTTATACACTTGGTGGATTTGGTGGTGGATTTGTTCATAAGAAAGAGGATTTTGATGAATTTTTAAGAAGAGGGTTGGACGCTTCTCCTACCAGAGAAGTATTGGTAGAAAAAGCGGTATTAGGATGGAAAGAATACGAATTAGAGCTTTTACGAGATAAAAATGATAACGTCGTCATTATCTGTGTGGTCGAAAATTTTGACCCAATGGGAATTCATACAGGGGATAGTATTACGGTCGCTCCTGCGATGACTTTATCAGATACTGCTTACCAAAGAATGCGGAATGAGTCGATTCATGCGATGCGTTCACTAGGTAATTTTGCGGGTGGTTGTAATATTCAATTTTCGGTAGACCCAGTAACCGAAGATATGATTGTGATTGAGATTAACCCACGGGTATCTCGGTCTTCTGCTTTGGCAAGTAAAGCAACGGGTTATCCGATTGCAAAAATTGCAGCAAAATTAGCTTTAGGTTATACCTTAGATGAATTAAAGAATCAGATTACAGGCACTACTTCGGCTTATTTTGAACCGACTTTAGATTATGTGATTGTAAAAATGCCAAGATGGAATTTTGAAAAATTCCAAGGAGCGGATGATAAGTTAGGCTTGCAGATGAAGTCAGTAGGAGAGGTGATGGCAATTGGTCGAAACTTCTTAGAGGCTTTACAAAAAGCTTGTCAATCGCAAGAAAATAATCGGTCAGGATTAGGGGCAGATAAAAAAGAATGGATTAGAACGGAAGATATTTTGAAACGACTGGAACATGCCAGCGATGACCGTTTGTTTAGAGTGAAAGATGCTTTGAGATTGGGTGTGCCAGAAAGAACGGTACATAAATTAACCAAAATTGACCCTTGGTATCTAAAGCAAATTAAGCGATTGGTTAAATATGATGAGCAAATTGCTCGTTTTAATGTACCAGAAGACATTCCTGAAACTTTCTTTAGAGAAATTAAAGAAGTGGGGTATTCGGATGCACAGATTGCCTGGTTGATGCGAATCGACGATGAGGACTTAGTTACTAAACAAAGAAAGAAATTAGGCGTTCGTCGGACTTATAAAATGGTAGATACTTGTGCGGCAGAATTTGAAGCACAAACCCCTTATTTCTATTCTACTTTTGATAAAGAAAACGAAAGTATTCCTTCCGATAAAAAGAAGATTATTGTTTTAGGCTCAGGCCCAAATAGAATTGGACAAGGTATCGAATTTGATTACTGTTGTGTCCACGGTTTATTAGCCATCAAAGAAGCAGGCTATGAGGCGATTATGATTAATTGTAATCCAGAAACCGTTTCTACGGATTTTGATGTAGCGGATAAATTATACTTCGAGCCAGTTTACTGGGAACACATCGAAGAAATTATTGAATTAGAGCAACCAGAAGGAATCATTGTACAATTAGGAGGCCAGACAGCCTTGAAATTGGCAGAAAAATTCCACGAAAAGGGCATTAAAATTATCGGTTCTAGTTTTGAGGCTTTAGATTTAGCAGAAGATAGAGGAGCATTTTCTGATATGTTAAAAGAATTGGCTATTCCATATCCGAAATATGGCGTAGCAGACGATACTGACCAAGCATTAGATATTGCAAATAGAGTTACTTACCCAGTTTTAGTGCGTCCATCGTATGTATTAGGTGGACAGCGGATGAGAATTGTGATTAATGATGATGAATTAGAAAGACAGGTTTTGAGTATCTTTAAACACATGCCTGATAATAAAGTCTTAGTTGACCAATTCTTAGAAAGAGCAAAAGAAGCAGAAATTGATGCGATTTGTGATGGAGACGATGTCCATATCATGGGGATTATGGAGCATATCGAACCAGCGGGTATTCACTCAGGAGATAGTTCAGCAGTATTGCCTCCCTATAGTTTATCGGAGAATGTGCTTGACCAGATGAAGGAATATACCAAGCGATTGGCATTTGCCTTAAAAATTAGAGGTTTAATCAATATTCAATTTGCTATCAAAGACGAAAAAGTTTATGTCATTGAAGCGAATCCAAGAGGGTCTAGAACAACACCATTCATTGCGAAAGCTTATCAGTATCCATTCTTAAAAATGGCAACGCAGGTAATGTTAGGGACGCATAAAATCAAGGACTTTAAAGTAGAAAAGAAATTGAAGGGCTATGCGATAAAAGTACCTGTATTCTCTTTTAATAAATTCCCTAATGTAGATAAGACACTCGGGCCAGAGATGAAGTCTACAGGAGAGGCGATTCGATTTATTGACGATTTGACGGATCCGTTTTTTAGAGATTTGGATAAGAATCGGTCTCGATATTTGTCTCGGTAAAATTATTCATACTTAATAGGGAGTAATTCCCCAAAAGTCAAGAGCTTCCAGAATTTCAAATTTTGGAAGCTCTTTCTTTGTTTAGAGCTTGTTGGAAATTTATCTTTTAGGCTAAAACAAATTCCCAACAAGCTTCTAGTTTCAGAATAAATATTAGTAAACTCAAAAAAATCAAAGAAATTCAAAAAACAGGAACTTTAAAAGAAAAAGGTGGGTTAATGGTTTCGATACACCAATCAAAACCTTATTTAACACCGTGAAAAGGGAAGCATCGACTTAAATAATTTTAGTCGATAGTTTTTACTTCACAAAAAAAGTTTCTATTATTATGGTACTTATGGCCGACAATACCGAAAAATTAGCAAAAGACAAGGTATTTGAAGAAGAGTTCCTTCCTCAAATAGATGCTTTGTACAATTTTGCTTACCACCTTACTTACAGTGAGGAGGATGCCAACGACTTGGTACAGGAGGCTTATATGAAAGCCTACCGCTTCATCAATAATTATGAAGTGGGAACCAATGCCAAAGCTTGGTTATTTCGCATTCTAAAGAATGCATTTATTAACGATTATCGCAAGAAAAATAAGCAACCAACGAAGGTTGATTATGAAGAAATCGTGAATTTCCATAATGAAGAAGATACGAACTTCTCTTCTTATGATGATTTGCGAACAGAGATGTTTGATAAGATGATGGGCGATGAAGTCACAACGGCGATTAACTCGCTGCCTGTAGACTTTAGAACGGTTATTTTATTATGTGATATTGAAGGATTTACTTACGAGGAAATTTCTAAAATTATCAATGTCCCAATCGGAACAGTCCGTTCTAGATTGCACCGTTCTAGAAATATGTTGAAAGAAAAGCTAAGAGAATATGCTGCTGAATACGGCTATTCTGATAAGCGTTCTAAAGAATAGGTTTCAGGTGCTGAATGCTAAGTTGCTGGTTAGACCATTAAATTGTCCAACCAGCAACTAGTAACCAGCAACTAGTAACCCCATTAAATAATATTGTTCATCACTCTGCTAACGCATGAGTTATCAAAGCCCCAAGCTGGGGAAGATTTTCTAAGAAATTTTTAAAATAATATGATAAGATACCTGATATAACAAAAATCGTCTCTTTAAAAAGGGATTATCAGGTTTTTTTCTACGCCTTATTTTGAATTTAAATTAGACCATCCATCAGCTTGGGGCTTTTTCTGTCACGACATGAGCTTATTTAATACCTCAACAACTTACAATAGTGTCCCACCTTGCCCCAGTTTACTCCGATACATCGGAGATGCATCGGGAAGCGGGATAGCGTCCTTTGAGGCGGTAAGTTGGCGTGTATTTATGCCCATCGTGTTTCAGAATTATTATGCCGAGCAGGTATTTTAAACATTTTAAACATGAAGAATTCAAAGGAATATAAGGATTTAGTAGCCAAAGTCACGATGTACTTAGATAATGCCTTGAGCAAAGAAGCGGAAAGAGAATTGTTGAGAGAGATTAAGTCGAATCCAAATTACATGGAATTATTACACAAAGAAAAATCCTTTAGAGCGTTTGTGAAAAGTCGAGTTCAACGCCGTACTGTTTCTCCTGCCTTAGTTCAATCCATAAAAGAACGCATAAAAATAAAACCTACCGTTATATAGTTCTTAAAATTCCTATAACACCCTTTTAACTTTAAAATTCAACACTTCAATTGTCAAATTGTGTTCAGGCTTTGCTATGCCATTTTTTGAAAATTGAAAATATACTATCGTCGCTTACGTAGGTTGATTGAGAATGCACGTATCTGATAATTCTAAATTATCTGATACGTTAAGTTCCAGAGTTTATAATTTACGTATCAGACACCTTTGAGGTGTCAGATACGAAATAGCCTATGCTCGGTCAGCCTACTAAGCTACTTTTTATTCAATATCTTCCTCATCAGTTGTCGTTAAATCATCATAATCAGCAGCATCCTCACTAAGTGTTGTCTCTGTTGTTTCGGTGGGAATAGCGACCTCATTTGGCATAGGTTCTTCGGTTACTTCTGCTTCGACTATAGCCTCTTCATTAGCGGTAGGAGGTACGTCAGGAGGTAGTAACTCTTCAATTGGGGTAGCAGCAGTTGTTTCATCAATAGGAGCTTGTTCCCCAATCTCGTTATCTGGTTCTTTAAAGTCTTTTGGTTTAGGCATATCATCCAAGCTTTTTAAACCAAAATAATCCATAAATTTCTCGCTGGTGCCATAAAGCAAAGGCCGTCCTGGTGCATCACTTCTACCTACAATGGCAACTAATTCTTTTTCCAATAATTTCTGTACGGAATAGTCGCAACTGACTCCTCGGATTTTCTCCATCTCACTTTTAGGGACAGGTTGTTTATAAGCAATAATAGAAAGTGTTTCCAAAGCTGCTCTAGATAAACGACGTTTGTTATTTTGTCGCAATAAAGTACTGACAGAATTGTGGAAAGCAGGTTTGGTCAAAAATTGGAAGCCTCCAGCAATTTCTAAAAATTCAAAAGAGAATTGCGTTGCTTGGTATTTAACCTTTAATTCCTCAATAGCTTTTTCTAAGGCAGGTTTTTTGAACTTCGTTTCAAAAGTTTCTTCCAAACAACTTTTAATCTCTTTAAAAGAAATTGGTGCTTCCGAAACAAAAACAATACTTTCTATATGTTGTGCTAATTGGTCCATTATTGTGTAGTTCTATTTTTTAAGATTAGAGATTAGAGACCACTTCGTTGTGAGAAGAGTAAGTTCTCAATACTCCATATTAAATCGTCCGATGACTGCGTCGTCGGATGATTTAAACCAGCTCATCGGACGACGAAAGTCATCCGACGAGATGGTGCTGCGCCCATATTGAGAACTTACTGAGAAGAGAGGAAAAAATGCTAAATCAAACTTAAGTTTAAAATTTATAGACATTTTAAAATAACTAATCTCTAGGCTTAAAAGTATGAGGGACAAAAATAAGTAGTTTCTTTGCTATAAAATAGCCTCTTGTAAATTTTAGTGAGAAAAAGCTTGAATAGGCGCAAATGGTTTTACTTTTGCAAGGAATTCTTAGAATATCAAACTTTGCTAAGTACTGTCACAAAAATAAACGACCATTTTTTGACCACATAGTCACAATAGTATTTTTACATAGTAAACATAGTTCTAATAAGCAAATAGTTGTATTTAGTTCGTAAAGCTATGTTTACTATGTGTTGTTTACTCTGTGACTATGTGTAAAAAGTTGTTAGCTTAATTTTGTCTGACTACTTAAATCCCTAAAAACGGATATTACCAAATACTAATTAGCGTTTGTCACTACAGAAAACACCAATCAATGCACTGGAATGAACTAGTAAAATTAGCCTTATTGGGTACAGATAGAAGTACCTTATCACCTGCTATGAAAGCAGAGTTGCAAGGCTATGGCATTGATACTGATAAAGAAATCACAGAAGTAATCTTAGAAAGTGCGGCATTATACGCTCCTTTACAAAAAGCAGGCTATGAACCTAAAACATGGGAACAACCTTTATTAGCAAAAAGCCCTGAGGAAGAATTAGCTAATTGTACTAAACAATCTGCCAACCATTTACGCTTAATTTTATTGGGCCGTTATCCTTATGCTTTAGCGGAATTTGTGCAGGGAATGGCAGATTATCAAAAATGTTTGCCTTTTGAATTTCTACCTGAATTATTGGATAAATGTACAAAAGATGAATTTTTGTGGCAAAAGATAGCGCCAATTATTGGACATAGAGGCGATTGGTTGATTGGCTTAAATCCTGTTTGGCAAAAATTAAAAGTAGATACTTCTCAAGAAAAATGGGAGATAGGCACAAAAGTAGAACGAGTCGTTATTCTAAGAAAATTAAGGCAAGATGACCCTGAAGCAGGCTTATCCATGCTTTTATCTACTTGGGCAGAAGATGGTTTATCAGAAAAAGCGGCCTTTTTGAAATGTCTATCCATTGGTCTATCTGATATGGATGAAGTGTTTTTAGAAGAATGTTTAGATTTTCCAAGAAAGCAAATTAGAGAAAGTGCGGCTATTTTATTAAGCGAATTGCCAAATAGTCAATTACAACAAAGAATTCGGGGGTATTTAAAAGAAGCCATTACCGTCGGAAAGGAAGATGGCATAGCCAAACCATTTATTATATTACCTTCGCCTAAAGACCAGGCATTACTTAGAGATGGCATTAGCCCGAAGCGAAAATGGAAAAGAGGGGGAGAAACAACAGGTATGCTGTATCAAATGGTTGCTATATTACCACCACATCACTGGGAAAAGCAATTCCAAAAAAGTCCATCCGAAATACTCTATTTTTTCACCCAAAGCGAATGGGCGATGATGCTGGTAGAAGGCGTCGCTAATGCAGCAGCTTTGCACGGTTCAGTAGATTGGATGGAAGCAATTTTACGTTTTTGGTTAGTCAATTATAATAATCGCCGTTGGGCAGAACTAAATATTAAACCCGTTTTATCAGTATTACCGAATGAGGTATTTAATGAAGTACTTTTTGAAAAACTGAAAGCTAGGAATGCTTTACCAGAAGAACACTCCCCACTAATTCAATTATTACAAAAAGAAAATTATGTATGGGATGAACGATTAACAAATACATTGATGCCCCAGCTAAAAGAATGGATAGCAGATAATGTGAGTTATTCTTGGACGGGGATTCAGTATCGGAAAATGCTGAAACAGGCGGGGTATAATATTGCGCCTAAAAAAGAAAAGCAGTTAAGTAAATTTTGGATGGGACTTTCCCAAAATTGGGCAGGGTGGGAGAAAGATATTCAGCAATTCTTGACAGTTTTGCAATTTAGACGAGAAATGTTGGAGGAATTGGAAAAATAATTTTGGTCTGACTTTTAAAATAAAAGAAATGAGCAGCATACTAAGACAACATGCCGAAAAGCAATACGCTAAAGAATTAAAAGCCTTAAAAAAAGTGGATGACCGACAAGTGCCAACAAATTGGGCAATGTCGCCTTGGGCAGTCGTCACCTATATCATGGGCGGGACTTTAGAAGACGGGACAGCAATAGAACCAAAATATTTTGGCAATCAACGCTTAATCGAAGTAGCGGTAGCGACTTTGGTAACCGATAGAGCATTGATGTTAATGGGGATTCCAGGAACAGGAAAAACTTGGGTGTCCGAGCATTTGGCAGCAGCTATTTCTGGAGACTCTACGTTATTGGTGCAAGGCACAGCAGGGATGAGCGAAGAAGCATTGAGATATGGTTGGAATTATGCCAAACTAATTGCGGAAGGGCCAACCAAAGGCGCTTTAGTAGCTAGTCCAATGATGACAGCTATGCAAAAGGGAAAAATTGCGAGAATAGAAGAATTGACAAGAATTCCGTCAGATGTACAAGACACCTTAATCACTTTATTGTCAGAAAAAGTCTTACCTATTCCAGAATTGAATACCGAAGTACAAGCGAATAAAGGCTTTAATGTGATAGCAACGGCAAACGATAGAGACAAAGGCGTGAACGAATTGTCAAGTGCTTTGCGCAGAAGATTTAATACCGTTGTTTTGCCTTTACCAGCAGAATTGGAGGAGGAAGTAGCGATAGTGAAAAATAGGGTAGAAAAGTTAGGGAAAGCCTTAGAGATACCAAGTTTGCCTGCACCCATGAAAGAAATCCAACGCTTAGTAACCATTTTTAGAGAACTACGTACTGGAAAGACCGAGGATAATCGAACTAAACTGAAATCGCCTAGTAGCACTTTGAGTACGGCAGAAGCAATTTCGGTGATAAATAGTGGACAAGCTTTGGCAACACATTTTGGAGATGGGGAGTTAAAAGCGGCAGATTTGGCGGCTGGAATTACGGGGGCAATTATCAAAGACCCTGTCCAAGACAAGACCGTTTGGATAGAATATCTAGAAACAGTGGTAAAAGACCGAAAAGATTGGAAAGATTTGTATCGAGCATGTAGAGAATTAGTGGATTAATGGGCTGATTTATACGACTATTAACGACTAATGACCAATGACTAAGGGCTAACCAATTGATTTTACGGGTTATTGTGCTTAAATTTGCAAAGCTTTTTAAAAAAGTAGTATTTTAAAATAAAAAATTAGAAAGTATCGGAACTATATTTAATTGGTTATCAATACTTTTTGACTTTAAATTTCAGAATCAAAAGAATAGCTAAAATAACAAAAGTTTCGAGTAGAAACAGATTTAAAACGACGAAAAATTTTTCGTCTATAACTATTACAAAAAAATTGATTTAGACAGATGGCACTTATAGGAACGATTCGGAAAAATAGCTGGCTATTAATTCTTGTCATTGGATTGGCATTAGCAGCGTTCATTATTATGGACATGACTTCTGCTGGAAATAGAGGCGGGGCAGTTACTTCCTTGGCAATGGGAAAGGTTGAAGGTAAAACAGTAGATTGGAATGAATTTCAGGGTGTTGAGAGTATGTTGTACTCTGGATCAGGAGATTTATTTGCAAGAAGAAGCCAATTGTGGAATTACTTCGTGGAAGAGGCAATTGTATCAAAGCAAGCAGGAGCTTTAGGCTTAAATGTAAGCAGAGATGAATTAATCGACTTACAATTTGGCGCAAATAAAAGTCCTGTGATTATCAACCGATTCAGAAACCCACAAACGGGTGCGGTAGATGTAGCGAGCTTGAACCAATTTCGCCAACAAATCCAAGATGGTACTATTTTACCAGAGCAAAAGCGATTTTGGGCACACCAAGAAAAAGAAATCATTAAAGATAGATTACAATCTAAATTAAATACAATGGTTTCTAAAGGTTTGTATACCCCAACTTGGATGGTAGAGCAAACTTATGGCGACCAAACACAGCGTATTGCTTTTGATTTTGTAAAAGTTCCTTTTACAGAAGTGGATGATAGTGAAATCAGTTTAACAGATGCGGATTTCTCTAGCTACTTAGCAGCGAACAAAGGAACTTATATGACAACAGAAGAGACTAGAAGAGTCAATTATGTTGCATTTGATGTTTTACCAACCGCATCGGATTCTGCTATTTACAGAGACAAATTATCAGCTTTAATCGCTGGATTTGAAGACCCTACGACAAACGATACCATTTTTGTAGAGAATAATTACGGTCAAGTTAATCCAACTTGGTTGGCAGCGGCTGATTTACCTGTTTCTATTCAAGATGCAGTATTGTCTACACCTGTAGGGAAAGTATATGGTCCTTACTTAGAAGGGAAGTCTTATCAGATTGTCAAAGTGATGGAGCGAAAAGCATTAGCGGATTCTTCTGATACTCGTCACATCTTAATTAATGCGACGGATCCTGCAAGTTTTGCTGCAGCAGATGCTAAAATTGATAGTATCAAAGCAGTAATCGAAGCAGGTGGTGATTTTGAAGAATTGGCAAAAACATTAAGCCAAGACCAAGGAAGTGCAGCCAAAGGTGGATTATACGAAAAAGTACCTGTTAATCAATTTGTACCAGAATACCAAGATGTAATGTTGAACGGGCAAATTGGGAAATTATATAAAGCTAGAACAACTTACGGTGTGCACTTAATTGAGCCATTGAAGCGGTCAAGAGAAACGACAGAGCGCGTAAAAATCGCTTTAATTGGTCAATCTATCACACCTAGTGAAGATACACAAAATGCCATTTTCGAAGAAGCCAATACCTTCTTATCTAAAAATAGAACGACAGAAGCGATGCAAGCAGCAGTTGCACAGAGTGGCACTTTAACAGTAGAAAATTCGGGTGCTTTAAAAGCAAATGATTTTTCAGTAGGAAACCTAGGTAGTGGTACAGACGCAAGAGACATTGTAAAATTTGCTTATGACCCTAACTCTGAAGTTGGTGGTGTTTCGGCAAGTGTATATTCTTTCCAAGACCCAGTTGAGTTATATGTCAACAAATATGTAGTAGCTGCATTAGCGGGCGTAGAAGATGCAGGAATGCCTTCTGTAGCAAGTATTAAGGATGAAATTGAAGGTTTTGTAAGAAATCAAAAGAAGGGAGAAGCTTTAAAAGCTAAAATCTCTGGTACTGATTTAAATGCTATTGCATCTCAATTTGACAGTGAAGTAGAAAATGCGAAAGATGTTACTTTTGATGCTACTTTTGTACAAGGTTTAGGAAACGAACCAGAAGTAATTGCAACTGCTTTTAATACGGCTGTAAATGGTGTTTCTAAGCCAATCGTTGGAAGCAGTGGCGTTTATATAGTGAAGTTGAAGGACAAGCCAGCAGTTGGAACTGCTTTTAATATTCCTCAATTAAGAAAAAATAATTCTTCTACCGCACAGACTCAAGTAACTGCTCGTTTGATGCAAGCAATGAAAAAGAATGCAGAAGTAGAAGATTTACGTTCTAAGTTCTATTAATAGATAAGAGCTATTTAAGATAGCTTTTGGAACGATAAATAAAAAAGAGCGGTTGATACATTCAACTGCTCTTTTTTATTTTATCACATTCTCTGAATTGACAAGCACTGTTTGATAAATTTTTAAAAGACTAAAGAAACTTAAAACTTGCGTTAAGTAGGCAGATTTTTATAATCTTGTTTATATCCTTCCTTTCCAATTAAAACCTAAAATTATCACTTTCAAAATAGAGAAAGTAATGAATTGATACTTTAAGATGCTAAAGTTGGTTATTGTCGATTATCCATCTAGGTGGCGGCTGCCTGTTAAAAATTGCGGAGCGATTATTTTTAACTTGATTTTTTGTTTCTTTTTTATCTAAGAAAAAAGAAAAATAACTAGCCTTTATTAGCATACTAAAGTAGACTTGAAATCAAATATTTATTCATAAAGACAAATCGCTACCATAAACCATATTCCAAAAATGGTAACTATAGACGTTAATATCACCAAAGACTTAAAAAAGCTAAGTAGAGCTAGTCGAAAATTAATTCGCCTAACAGATGAAAAAATTCATGCCATTCTAAATGAATTAGCAGATTTGACACTAGAAAATACAACGTATATTTTAGCAGAAAATCAAAAGGATTTAGACCGAATGAATCCAAAAGACCCAAAATATGACCGTTTATTATTAGATGAGGCAAGGTTAGTAGGGATTGCACAGGATATTAGAAATGTGGCTAATTTACCAACGCCATTAAATAAAGTACTAGACAGCAGAACCGTTCCTAATGGTTTAGTGATGACTAAAACAACCGTCCCTTTAGGTGTGATAGGCATTGTCTTTGAATCTCGTCCGAATGTGACTTTTGATGTATTCTCCCTTTGTTTTAAATCGGGTAATGCGTCTGCATTAAAAGGGAGTAGAGATGCGCATTTTTC
>JBGCFJ010000383.1:0-4083 GCA_045106885.1 Saprospiraceae bacterium | reverse complement strand
ATCCCATTTACAAACACCATCATTGTCGGCATCTCCCCCCGAATTATCACAAGGATTAGTTGTTGGAGGATTACCAACTCCACCCGACAGCTTAATTTTCTTATCATAGCCTAGATTGCAATCTAAAACCCAGTTAGGGTCAAAGATTTTTAGAATATAATCACCACTTTCTAAACCAGTAAAGGTTTGACTATTACCACAATTGGACGGGCAAACCTTAGCTATTTTATATTGATTGTTTGTAATATCAACTAATTCAACTTTAGGGTAATTAACATCATTCTTTCCCGTCCACTTAATCCAGTTACTTCCATAAGTAATATTGATTGACCCACAAGTAACGGAAGTTTCATTATCAGGATTTGGATTCCCTGGCATAGTAGCATCATTGCTACAATTATCAATATCCCCATTTTTATCATATCTACAACCACCATCTTTAATTGGAATCACAATCGGTAATCCCGATAAATCAACTTTGACCTGATGCCCTGCTACACCATTTTGATTGACGATAGTGTTACCAATTCTAGCAGGATTGCCATCATCCCATCCCAAATAGAAATAGTCGGCTCCTCCATCAATTTTCATATTTGAAGAGGGTAGGGTAAGGGTTGTTAAAGAACGCCCCAATTCACTATCTCTTTTGGGATAATCTCGGCTATTATTGTCAGAGGTGCCTAAGTCGCTAGACCGCCAAGCCACGATATGAGTAGGTGTACTTTTACCAGTTTGTGCATTATACTCGCCCAAGAGAAAGGAGAATACTTGGTCTTCGTTCGTATAATCTTCATTAATAGCTTTGATAAAATGCTTGCCAGCGAGTTTTTTAACCATTGTTTCGGTGGCGTAGAACGACAGTTTTTTCTTGCCGCCTCTTGCAATCAATCCAGTTGTGCAATAGAGTGGTGTTTCAACACTTTCTACCCTTTCTTTTTCTTCGTTATAGACTTTAGGTAGGTCGATTAGTGGGTAATTGAAGACCTTATGAATGCCAAAACGGGATGCCAATAGATTAGCTCGCATAATATAAGCTGCTTGATTGATTTCACCGACACCAAAATTACATTCCTCTTTATCACTATTCCAACCAAATTCGGTGATGTTAATCCGAGCGTGTTCCATACCGTTTCGTCTTCGCCATTCGTCCATATTTTTCAACGCCATAAAACCACCATCGGGGCTTTCTGGTGTGTATTCTAGTTTTAAATTATCAACTTCTACCCCACAAGGCGTTTTGATAAAGGGATAATTGTGGACATTGAGATAGTCAATATAATCCTTAACACCAGCATCATTGGGAATCATTTCATGGACGTATTGATTCGGTGCATTATGACAGGCGAACCGAGCATCTAAAGCTGCAGCAGAAATTTTCATGCGCCACTTACTTTTGTCTTCTCCATATACTTTCTTGAATGCTTGAACCGCCCCTCGAAGAATGGCATGATAACCAGCTCGACCAGGAGTGTTTTGTCCCCAAGGTTCATTGCCTATTTCTAGTACATCGACTACACAACTTTTTGAAGTGTCAGCAGGACAAAAACTGGCCGCAAAACTCTCAAAATAATTAAAAGCATTTTGTTGAATGCTTTCATCATTCCAACCCCATTCTTCTCTGGTGTACCATTTATCGGGAAACTTTCGCCCAGGCATATTTTGCCGACCATCCAAAATCATACAGGGATTAGGGTCTTCATTAATGCAATTACCAACGCCATCCCTATCATAACAATAAGAAGGTTTGATAGGAATTTGGGTTTCAATAGCGGCATAAACTTCCCGTATTTTAAAGTCTTTGTGGTTTTTATAGGCACAATAATCTGTTTTGTACTGCCAAAAACCATACGTATTAGAAGTAGGATTACTATCATGACATTTTTTATCTCGTTTTTCTTTACACCAAAACTCATATATATCCTGTTCACAATCACATTCAATGGTATTTAATATCTTTTCTTTAGGAAAAAAGGTGTCTCCAAAGTCTGCCTCCATGAGGTGAAAGCTACGAAAGCTATTAATAACGCCTTTAGAATTAAAGCCATTGAAGTAAGCATTGCCAATTTCTTTTCCACCAGTAGCACCAACCATATTATCAAATGAAGTTGGGTTAGGTTTAGAATTTTCAGTAGAAAAATAAGGAGAAGTCAGCTTAGAATGTTCAATTTGCCAAGGTTGTTGGGCAGTAGATTCAAGGAAAGATAAGAGCGTAATACAAAAAAGGAGTAAGTGTAAAGTAGGTTTATTTCTCATAGCGTTATTTGATGAGGAGGGATAAGTAGAGATAAAATAATAAATGGGAGGCAGAAATCTAGGAGGGGAAGTAGCCTAAATTGGGCAATAAGGATGCCAAAAAAGAAGAAGATATATATCAGAAGTAGTTGTTACAAATGAAGTTAAAAAAGTAGCAGTTTTATGATTAATTATATTTGGGGCTTACCCCGTTGGGTCGGAGAGCTACAATCTCAAAATTTTTTTCGGTCTTGCAGACTGATTTTTCAAATCAATTTTCGCATTCCTAAGCCAGAAAAGGCAAAATGTCAAAGCCATTTAATCATTATTTTAGCCCGTATGGGCAACAGTTCTTACGTGTTTTCCCTTCTACTCATAGCCAACACTGCGTGTCAGTTGATTTCATATCCCTCTAATCGATTGTACCAATCGCTCAGAGTCTATGGGGACAATCAATCAATTTATCTTTCAGATAAACCCGTCTGGGCTGATGTAGTCGTCGGAGTTCCATCCTATCCTTCAGCTAGTCACTCTTTCCCTTCCCAAATCCTACATGAGCTTATTCCCCCTTTTTATCAGAACAAAGCTATACTCAAATTGGGAACATCTGGAAGGGGCTGTGCTACTCACCTAAAGCATAATTTTTTTGGCTCAAGGCTACACCTTCCTACGTCAGGTCAAATAAATTCCACTTTCCCCTTGCATACATTCCCACTCCGAGGATGGACGCAGTTCTGTAAAAAGGGAGATAACCTCAATTAAGAATTTGGCAAAGTAAAAAGCAACAAGCCGAAAGACAGTAACCTCCGCTCCTGATTAGGGAGAATTTTTCCTTATTATGAAAATGGCTTTTAAAACAGAACAAAATGAATAGTTTTTTCCAAGTAGCAGAAATTGAATTAACCTACAAAAGCAAAGTAAAAGCAAGTGACCGACCTCAAATTGTATCTTCTAAAAATGCGTTTGACATTCTCTTATTTAATTGGTCTGACCAGATAGAGGTAGTAGAAGAATTTAACATTTTACTATTGAATCAAGCTAACCGAGTGATAGGTTTTTTTAATGTTAGCAAGGGTGGTAAAGCTTCAACGGTAGTAGATGCTAAAGTCGTATTTGCAGCGGCTTTGAAGGGAAATGCTGTCTCTCTAATTTGTGCCCATAACCATCCGAGCTATAACCTGACGCCAAGTTTACAGGATATAGCATTGACAAAAAAACTAGTAGAGGGAGCAAAGTTATTAGACCTTAGAATTTTTGACCACTTAATTATCACACCAGTAGATTATTATTCCTTCGCAGACGAGGGTAAAATATAAAAATCTAAAAATTGATGCCCTGATATAAAAATCGGGGCATCTTCTACCATATTATTCAATTATATTTAAAATTTATTAAAATGGACAGCACAACAGTTGAGATTAACACTAATGCCACAAAAACAAAAACAACCAAAACAGACAAGCCAAAAGTTGACCTTTATCAGTTGGTAACCGATAAAATCATGGCATTATTAGAGAAAGGCGTAGCCCCTTGGCGACAAACTTGGAGCAGTTACGGATTAGCCCGTAATTATGTGAGTGGTAAAACCTATAACGGCATCAATAAAATTTTGATGAATAACACTATCCATCCAATCCCGTATTTTTTAAGCTTTAAACAAGCGAAAGCATTAAACGGTACAATCAAAAAAGGGGCGAAAGGCGAAATGGTGTTTTATTTTAATGTCTTTTATAAAGATGCTAATAACAAAACGATTTCAGAGGAACAAGCTAAAGCACTAAAAGCAGCAGGGCAGGATTTTAAGAAGTTAAGTACCCTTCGTTATTTTCATGTTTTTAATGTGGCAGATAT
>JBGCFJ010000382.1:0-5422 GCA_045106885.1 Saprospiraceae bacterium | reverse complement strand
CTGATTATAACGTTTTGCAGTGAAGCTGTCCCAGCGGGACAAAATGTCGGTAGAAAATGATGTTTTACGAATCAAAAATGTGCCTTTAGGTACATTATGTATCACATTCCGTACCTAAAGGCACGGTAAAATAAGGATTAGCTCCCATTTTCTACCTACATAAAACCCCTAAAGGGGTTAATTTTTAGAATCACCGCAATCCGTTACAATCAGTAATTTTGTTTATTTTTTCACAAAATAACACATTTGTTTTTAAATACAAAATAATTCTTAGTCCTAATTATTGAATTTTATGTCACTGCAACTCACAATTAGTAACACCGTAATAGTTAATAATTTTGCTTTCTTTTGCAGTATTACTATTTATCAATTTATGCCAACTGAACGGCAAATAATGTTAATAAATAATCCAAGGATACAATTTTAGAAATAAAACAGTTCTAGTTGCCGACTGCATCCCCCAACTTATTACATCAACTACGCTTAAAGCCCGATAATTTGAATTTGATAAAGACGAATGCTATAATTTGCTGCCTATTTTGTTTAATTTTTGCCGCTTGTGAACAAGAAACGCCTGTATTGTCTTCGCTAGTGACCCCACTTTCTGCTAGGGCTCAATATGAACGCTCCTTACAAATTTCTGACCCATTAATTGAATCCGCCTATACGGAATGGGACTCTATTGGCAATCTAGCTTTTACGCAAAATGTAGAATTATCACCTCCTTATCGACAAACGGGTTTTTTCTTAAAAGGCAGAGCTGAAGTGTTGGCTTACGAAATTCCTTTGAAACAAGGAGAACAAATTGATATTCAATTGAATAGTGACTCTACGGATACGCAAATATTCATGGATTTCTTTCAAAAAAAGAATGGCAAGTGGCATCCAATTTTTAAGAATACCAAAAACCGCAATTCCTTTCATTTTATTGTTCCTACTTCCCAAACCTTTTTACTTAGAATTCAACCTGAATTTCATAAAACAGGGAATTATGAGCTAAAAATTCTCAAAAATCCTATTTATACTTTTCCCGTTGCAGGGAAAGGAAATGAGGATGTTTGGAGTGTTTGGGGCGACCCCAGAGGTGGAGGAAAACGCAAGCATAAAGGGATTGATATTTTTGCCAAAAGAGGAACGCCTTTATTGGCAATTGCGAAAGGAGTTATTACCGATGTTAGTGACCACGGTTTGGGGGGAAAACAAGTTTATTTGAGAGATGAAAAAAATAATAATTCACTCTATTATGCGCATTTAAAAGAACAACTGGTCGTTAAAGGGCAACAAGTGGCTATTGGAGATACTATTGGCACCGTAGGGAATACAGGGAATGCAAGAACAACGCCCTCTCACCTACATTTTGGTATTTATCGACCTAATAAAAAAGGCCCTATTGACCCTTTGCCTTTCGTAAAAACGTATAGAAATAGATTCTTAAATAATACCGCTACGCTAAAATTTGATATTATTAACCAAGGCATCACTTATAATAACGCTAATTTTCGCAGCAAACCAAATGCTAAAAATTCCTTCATCAAAAAAATAGCCAATGGACAACCCATTGAATTATTAGGTGCTGCTGGTCGCTGGTATCATGTGCGAACGATGGACGGTGAGGTCGGATTTATTCATTTTTCATCCGTCAAACAATTGAAGGCGACTATTTTGAGTTAGGGTAAGTCATTGGTCATTGGTCACTAGTCAAAGGGAGGGAAATTTAGTCTCGCTACATTCAGCTAAAAACTATTTTTTTGTTCGTTTTTGTATAAAAAAAAGTGCCCGACTAAACGACAAAACATATCTTTTATTAGTCCAATTAACTCGTACACTATCCGTCTCAAAAGTACTAAACGGGGTCAAATCTTTTAAGTAGCGAATGCTAATAGTCCATTTATCATCAATATTACGTGTCAACCCTATAATTGCATGTTGTTGCCATTTATTAATTGTTCCAAAAGTTATATCCTCCCCATAATCAAATAAAAATCTATTCATAGCAGCACCAAACTCTAATTGAATGGGGTGACGCACTTTTCCTTGAAAAGCAGTTAATTTTAACATCAAAGCAGAACTTAAATAGAAGAATTTATAACGCTTTTCTCGTTCCTCGAATACATCAATCGTCTTTGCGCCACCTGGGCTTCGTTCTACTTCCCATCTTACACTTAAAAGGAATTCATTCTTTTTTCCAACCAAAATCCCGCCTGAAAATTACCCAATGCACTAAATTCATTAATGGGCGGAACGGTCGCCGCAATAGCATTGGAAATACTCACATCAGCCTTAAAAGAAGACATAGTCGCCCCTGTTTGCAGGCCAAAGACCACTTCTTTTTGTGCCTTACTTACCAAGCAATTGGTCATTATTAGGAATAAAACAAGGAATATTCTCATAGTACAGGATTGATAATTTCAGGAAATGAAACTTGGAAGGCTTGATTATAAGAGAAGGCAAAAATCGTGCAAAGTCTATATAAGCACCATCACAAATCATGTAAATACTGCAAAATTATGTCATCCTGTAAAAAAAAAGCCCCACAAAAGTGAGGCTTCCAACTAAACATACTTTGAGAAAACTTTGTGTTATCAGTGGATGATAACGAAGGAGACACAAATATAAATATTTTTTGTTTATTAATTTAAATTATTTAAACATTTTTTGGTTTTTATTTTTATACTTACATTTCTATTTCTGCTGCTTCTATATTACCTTTAAATTTGGATTATAACTACTATACCTGTTTCTGTTAAAACAATTCATCGTTCATCATTTATAGTTCATCATTCATCGTTCTTATCATTTCTTTATTATGAAAAAAATTCTACTATCGACGCTTTTAATTTTTTGCACACTTATGGGATTTACACAAGATAGATTGACTGGAAAAAATTTCGCTACTAGAGCAGAAGTCATTGCTAAAAACGGTATGGTCGCCACTTCCCAACCCTTAGCGACTCAAGTTGGTTTAGATATTCTGAAAAAAGGTGGGTCTGCTGTGGATGCTGCTATTGCGGCCAATGCGGCCTTGGGTTTAATGGAACCTACTGGCTGCGGTATGGGAGGTGATTTATTTGCTATTGTTTGGGATGCTAAAACGCAGCAATTATATGGCCTAAATGCGAGTGGTCGCTCGCCTAAATCTTTGACTTTAGCTTATTTCAAAGAAAAAGGGATGGAGAAAATTCCTTCGCATGGACCATTGCCAGTCAGTGTGCCTGGTGCAGTAGACGGTTGGTTTGAGTTACATCAAAAATTTGGAAAATTATCCATGAAGGAAAATTTAGCCCCTGCCATTCAATATGCTAAAGAAGGATTTCCGTTGACCCAATATATTGCCGCTTTATGGGGCAATTCTGTGCCTTTTTATCTAAGTAAAGGCTTTCCTAATGTCAAAGAAACTTATACGATAGATGGTCAAGGCAAAGTTCCTCAAAAAGGGGACGTTTTTAAGAATGAATTTTTAGCGAATACATTGACTAAAATAGCGGAAGGTGGAAGAGATGCTTATTATAAAGGCGATATTGCTAAAACTATTGCCAATTTTATTCAAACTCAAGGTGGCTTCTTGTCTTATGAAGATTTTACTAGCCACAAATCAGAATGGGTCGCTCCAGTTTCTACCAATTATCGAGGCTATGATGTTTGGGAATTACCCCCAAATGGACAAGGCATTACGGCCTTACAAATGCTTAATATTCTAGAACAATATGACTTTTCTAAAATACCTTTTGGAAGTGATGAACACCTCCATTATTTTGTCGAAGCTAAGAAATTAGCCTTTGAAGACCGAGCTAAATATTATGCCGATATGGACTTTGCCGATGTCAATGTAGACCATTTAATTTCTAAGGAATATGGTAAAGAAAGACAGGCATTAATTACAGAACGGGCAGGACAATATGAAGCAGGACAAATCAGCGCAGGGGAAACGATTTACCTCACCACCGCCGACAAAGAGGGCAATATGGTTTCTTTTATTCAAAGTAATTATCGAGGAATGGGCAGTGGCATGGTCGCTCCAGAACTAGGTTTTATGCTGCAAGATAGAGGAGAATTATTCTCTTTGATTGAAGGACAAGCCAATACTTATGAGCCTAACAAACGGCCTTTTCATACCATTATTCCTGCTTTTATTACCAAAGATGGTCAGCCTTATATGAGTTTTGGCGTTATGGGTGGCGATTTCCAACCCATGGGACATTGCCAAATTGTAATGAATATGATTGATTGGGGCATGAATATTCAAGAAGCTGGAGATGCTCCAAGAATTGACCATACTGGTTCTGCTACTCCGACGGGCAAACCAGCAAATGGGAAAGGAAAGATTCGATTAGAAAGTGGTTTTGAGTACGAAACCATTCGAGAATTGATGATTCGAGGGCACGAAGTTGGTTTTGGACTAGGGATTTATGGTGGCTATCAAGCCATTAAATATGATGCCGAACGGGGTGTTTATTTTGGGGCTTCGGAGAGTCGGAAAGATGGGCAAGCTGCGGGGTATTAGGCGGTTGCCTGTTGCGAGTTGCGAGTTACCAGTTGGACGTACTAACTGGCAACTGGCAACTAGCAACTAATCACATCATCATTGCGCCAAATATTCCAAATACAAACATTAGTGCATAAAATCCAACAATAATCGCCATAAAAATGCCCCAAAACTTGTAGTAGGCCTTTAATTTACCCAACGCTTCCGTCATCATTGGTTCATCATTTAGGCTCAATGCTCGTTGTGTTTTGGTGGCAAATTGGTAACTATATAAGGTTGGAATAAACCAAATAGCCGCAAAAACTAAATATACCCCTGCAATCATTCCTCCAGACAACATAGCAAAAGCGGGATTATCTGACATTTCTGGCATACTGCTAAACACCGCACCTACAGACACGGAACCTAAGACCATAAAGCCAATAAAAACAAAATTGACAATGGCTATGAACTTCGCCCATTTAGCGGTTTCGCCTAAGTAACTTTTGGCTTCATTTGAAAGGCTACCACTACTACTAGTAGTCGAAAAATTTCCATCTAGGATTTCGGATTCCATTTTATAAGGTTTTAAAAAAGGTTAAAATAATAATTTATCAAAATCAAATGTATCCAAATTTCAATTATTTTTCAAGCCTTTTCACCTAATTTCCTTTTACTTCTGCTTTACAATCGCATTTTTAGATATTCCTAAAAAACGCTGCAACTATTTTTCTATTCCTCGGTCTTTCTTCTTATATTAATCAAATCACCAATCAATCAACACCCGATGTTTCGTAATTACCTCAAAATTGCTCTGTGTAACTTGGGTTTCGGTAGAAATTAAATAGGTAAATAAAATTAAAACAATATTATATCCTTAAATTAGTATTAATTTAGGCTAAATACAGAATAATGTGTCGTTTTACGTTATTTACGTTAACTGAATTTAATATTTTTTAT
>JBGCFJ010000381.1:0-6862 GCA_045106885.1 Saprospiraceae bacterium | reverse complement strand
ATCTAGGTGCGCCTATTAATAGTGCAGCACACGAATTGTTTCCCGCAATTGGTAGAGATGGTGCTTTATATTTTTCTTCTGGCAGAGCTGGTGGCTTAGGAGAATTAGATATTTATAAAGGAGAAATGAGTGGAGGTGCATGGACGGCTTCCAATTTAGGAGCGCCGTTCAATTCTAGAAATGATGATTTAGGATACGTAGAAAATCCAGACGGAGAAAGTGGGTATTTAACTTCTAATAGAGGCGGTGGACAAGGCAAAGATGATTTGTATTGCTGGAAAGTTAATAAAATTCCTGTTATTTTAGCAGTAGAAGATGCGACTAATTCTAATCGTTTGCCAGGTTCTAAAATTAGTATTACGGATGCGGCTGTAGCGGCAAAGGCATTGGATTTTATAGCCGATGGGGACGGTTCAGCTCAACCTGAGGATATTAAGTTTCGGAGAAAATACGTGATTAATGTAGAGAAAGAGGGATATATGCCTTGGAGTAAGGAAGTGGACGCCAAAGAATTGGCAATGGCATCTACTTATATTGTACCTCTAACACCTAGAGCTTATAATTTAGAGGGAGATGTCACAGAATTAGGGAGCGGAACGATTTTACCAGGTTCTAAAATCGTTTTACACAATTTAACAACTGGTGAGAAAAGAGAAGTCATTGCAGGGCCTGATGGTACATTTACCTTTGATAACATTCATTGTTTTGAAGATTATGAATTGATTGCCTATAAAGACGATAGGGAATCAGAAAAATTCCCACTTCCTGATACGATGATTGACTGTGCTAGTGACAAAGCGACTAAAGTCAGCTTGAAAATACCTATACCTTTAGCACTTCCTCCGCCAGTATGTGCTTGTACAGATGCAGGAATGTTGAGCCTACCAGTTGGGACAACCCCTAAGCAAATTCATACCTTAGGTTCTCGACCTCAATTTGGTAATTCTCATTCCTTGGATGCTGCTGGTTTTTATAATAAGTTGAAGAAGCGGTATGACAGAAGTACTAGAGATGCGGCTTTCCTAGATAATTTATTTAAAGATATGGGCTATGCTGGATTTGCTGATGCTTCTGAATTTACCTTTAGTGATACCACTATCCCTAACGGTATGACAGGAAACATGGGTTATACCAAGCGCCACCGTATTCAATATGTACAACTGAATGCTAAGCGAGATAGAGATTTAGCCGCTTTTAAAGTAGCTTCTACCAATGGTTGTGATGTTTACTTTATGAAGACTTGTGGAAACTTGTTCTTTTTCTGTAATAATTAGATGGTAAACGGCTAACGGTGTATGGTACACGGTCTAGCCTTACAGGCTGACCGCTAATGGTGTTTGTATCGTACGTAACCGCCAAATTTATTTGGCTGGTTCTATGTAATATACTAACAATCAATCCGTGTACAACCTACCAAATAAATTTGGTGGTTACGAAACGCATTCACGGTCAGCCTGCTTAGCTATATTTACTTTTTACAATAAAAAAGCCTTTTTGGACTTCGGTTCAGGAAGGCTTTTTGCATTAATCAGAGGTAACACAGTGCTCTGGGCTGTGAAAAATATGGAGTTAATCGAATCAATAAAAGCTTTAACTAAACTGCTGAAAAATGCTTACATTTGTCTAAACGAGTGATAGTAATATGAAAAAACTACCAATAAGCATACAGACTTTTTCAGAAATTAGAAGATGAAATTTAATCTATGTTGACAAAACCAACCTTATTCATAAATTATCAAAAGGCGGTAAATACTATTTCTTCGCCCGACCTCGCCGATTCGGTAAATCCCTATTTTTAAACCTACTTTATTGATTGTTTTATAAATTCTTTATAACTTTATTAAGTTAGGCAGTTGGCTAACTTGATAAACCATTACAGCCTGATTTACGAATTTTTAAAAATGCAAAAACTATTTTTTAGGGATTTAGAAATAACTAAATACTATAAATTTGCTGAAGGTATTTTTTCTTTTAGCAAGGTACTTTTTTTTAGTTGTTTGTTATTTCCTTGTTATGTAACAGCACAAGAATACACAGAAAATATCCGTTTTTTCAATGCAAAAGACGGACTATCTGATAATACGATACTTACAGGGTTTCAGGATAAAACAGGTTTTATCTGGATTGGTACCCGATTTGGTTTGAGTCGTTTTGATGGGTATGAATTTAAAAATTGGAAGGGTAAAAGCCAAGGGCATAATTTTGAAAGAATTAGTAGAATCGGTCAAGATGATGCAGGTTGGCTTTGGTTATGGAATGATGAAGGACTGCTTTTT
Source organism: Saprospiraceae bacterium (assembly GCA_045106885.1). Classification (GTDB taxonomy): domain Bacteria; phylum Bacteroidota; class Bacteroidia; order Chitinophagales; family Saprospiraceae; genus JAFMDF01. The sequence goes on along the minus strand of JBGCFJ010000381.1, from coordinate 4,586 downwards.
TTGGACCCACTAACGGAAACCATCTTATCCGAAACAGAAAGATTTAAAGAAGGAATCCCTTTTGACACCCAATTAAAAACTTTGGGTAGTTGGAAATATTGGAAGAAGAAACATATTTCGGTAGATGAAGATGGACGACTCTATTTTATAGCCAATAATCCCAATAAATTAATTACTTATACAGAAAAGGAAGGATTTTTAGTCTATCCAATTGCAGAAAAACGACCGTTGAGTTCAATAAGAGTAACAGCTAATAAAAATGTCTGGGTAACCGTCAAAGACATGGAATCGAGTATTATTCAATTAAACCAAAAAGGAGGATTTATTAAAGAATATAAGCCTGAGCGAGGAAGATTATTTTCTATAATTCTTGAAACAGCAGACGGTATTCTTTATAATACTAAAACACCTGATAAAAAAGATAATAGTCCTGTTTATTGTATTGATAATAATGGGACAGTAGAAGAGACCGCAGCAATATCGTTTGGAGGTGGTAATATGTTTTATAATAAAACGAACAGACAATTATTTACGGAAGTTGATGATAATTGGCAAGTATATGATGCAGACTATAATTTGATAAAAAAAATAAGGACAGAGAAGTACCCGAATCTAAGGATGGCGACTCACTTTTCTTTGTCTGACAGGCAAGGTAAAAATTGGCAAGGTACAGATTGGGGCTTAATCCAAATGACCTTAGCGCTTAGTCATTTTGAAAATTATTTTTCTTTTGAGGAGACCGACCAAAAACCTTATAATAATTCTGCTAGAGGAATGTTCGTTTTGGACGACGACTTATACGTCAATTTTGAGATGGGCGGTTTAACCAAAATAAAGGTAGATACAGCAGATTTGAATAATTGGCAATTATTGAATCAAAAAGAGGGGAGTAGCTATATTCAATCAGAAAATAAAAGATTCCGATATTGGGGCAGACCTATTTTGCCCTCAAAAAAAGAAAAATTTTGGGTTGGGTCAGATGAATCTCTAAGAAAACACGCCCTTAGTGGTCAAATTATAGAGGAATACCCTTTAAATCATCCCGAAAAAAAAATGGCTCAAAAGGATATTTGGGCGATTTATGAAGATGAACAGGAAAACACCTGGATAGGTACTGGAAATGGTTTAGCGATTAAACGATTCGCTAGTGAGGCTATTGAATATGTACCTATAGCGGCAAAATGGAGGCTAGACCAAGCTATTATTTTTAATATTATTCCTGAGCATAATTTTTTATATTGGTTATGCACCAGTGAAGGTTTATATCTTTTTGATGCCGAATCTGAAAGTATAAAAGAACGATATCACAATCGAGCAAAGAATGACTTCCTACTACCTGTACAGAATATAAGGCATTTATACAAAGATAAAGATAATATCTATTGGTTAGCTACAACTGAAGGGCTATTACGATGGAATAAAATAACAGGAGAAAAAAGAAGATTTAACCGTTCGGATGGTTTAGTGGGGGAAATTTTAGCGGCGGTATATGAGGATAACTTTAATCATTTATGGATGTCAAGTGATAAAAGTATTATGCAAATGAATAAAACAGATTTTTCTATAAAAGTCTATTTGCCAAAAGATGGAACACAGCAAGAATATAATCGAATAGCTCACTATCAAGATAGTGCTGAAAATATTTATTTCGGAGGAATGAATGGGGTAACTAAATTTAATCCAGCTGATTTTCACCAAGAACAAGCGAATTATAAAGCAGACGCCCCCTTAGTGATTAGTGAATATCAACACTATGATGGAGCAAAAAATGAAATTCTGACAATTCCCTGTGGTGGTGAAAAAAAATTAAGCATTGACCTAAAACCTGATGACCGATTTTTTACTTTGAAAATGTCCCCCTTAAATTATGAAGAGGCGGCAATAAACAATTACGCCTATAAAATTGAAGGATTAGATAAAACTTGGGTCAATCAAGAAAGTAGGCAATTTTGGTTTGGTCGATTGCCTTATGGAACACATGCAGTACATTTGAAAAGTACGAATAAACGCAATTATGCTCAATCAAAACTCACAGTGAATGTAAATGTCCTTAAACCAGTTTATTTACGAACTTGGTTTTTATTATTGATGGCAAGTCTAGTCATTTTCTTAGCTTATCTATTCAGTAAATGGCGTATTTATCGCCTAGAAAAGCAGAAAAAATTATTGAAAATAGAAATAGTGAAAGCAACTACTAAAATTCGAGCGGATAAAACGTTAATTGAGGCACAAGCCAATTCTTTGAGCGCGTTGAATAGAACCAAAGACCAACTCTTTTCTATCATTAGCCATGACCTCCGAAGACCTGCTTTAGCCTTTCGAGGCATTTCTAAAAAAGTGAAATTTCTACTAGCCCAAAAAGAATTTGATACGCTTGATAAATACGGGACTTCTTTAGAAAATGCAGCAAATTCACTTAATAATTTATTGGATAATTTACTGAAATGGACCATGCAACAAAGAGGAATGTTGCCTTATAAACCTATTTCACTGAATATTTTGGAAGCAATTGAAGAAATTCTGCAGGCATTTGAAGATAGAACGAATGAAAAAAATATCGAATTGAGAATAATCATTCCAGAAATCACAATTGCTTATGTTGACCCAAATGCCTTTACCTCCATTATTCGTAATTTGATTGACAATGCTATTAAATTTACTCCAAATGAAGGACTTATTGAATTGACGATTCTTAAAAAAAGCCCGAATACAGTCATTAGACTAAAAGATTCAGGGGTTGGTATTGCTAAAGAAAAACTATCTACTATTTTTGACTTAAAAAAACAAAAAAGTACCCAAGGAACAGCAGGAGAACAAGGGACTGGTTTAGGTTTGAATTTAGTCAGAGAATTGGTGCTATTAAATAAAGGGATGATTAAGGCGGAAAGTCAAGAAGGTATCGGAACACTTTTTGAAATTGTTTTACCAACTACTAGAAATTAAAGCAGGAATCATACCTCATAATTCATAAGATTTACTCAAGCCCAAAATTATAATGTTAATCGAAATAACAATTTAAAAACAAATAAACACTTTTTAAAATAAAAACTACATCATGTCTAATCAAAGTGACAAACAAACTCTTTCTAGTTTTTCTATTCTAATTGTTGAGGATGAGTTATCCTTTGCCATAGAACTAGATATGTTGATTCAGGAGATTGGGTATCAAGTCAAAGGTAGAGTAGATAATTCTACAGAGGCATTAGAAATAATCTTGATGGATCCACCCGATTTAGTCTTAATGGACATTCATATAAAAGGTCGGCAAACGGGACTAGAAGTAGCAGAAGGGATAGTGGATAAAGAAGTACCTATTCTATTTATTACGGGTATAGAAGAACAAGAAATCTATCAGCGAGCCAAAGCCACTAATTTTGTGGGCTATTTAGTCAAGCCAGTTAACAAATTTTCTATCTGTGCTGCCATTGAATTGGCGCTTAAAAATATTAGTCGTACCCGTACCCCACAATTGGAAATGGCAGAAGTAGATACCTATGCTAGCAAAAATATTTTATATTTTAAGAAAAAAGGGGTGTTTTACAAAATACCAATTAAGGATATTCTATACATTCAAGCGAATGGCGACCAAACTATTACCTATACTAGCACCCAAAAATATACTAGTTTTTTAAGTTTAAATGCTTTGATGAACATCTTGACGGACTATAATTTCGTGAAGGTACATCGTAGCTATTTGGCCAATATTGCTATGGCTACCGCTATTGATGTTGATAATGGAGAAATTCAATTCCAGGTAGTCAAAATTCCTTTTAGCCGACGGATGAAAAAGGATTTACTGAATCGTTTACCTATTGTTTAATAGCTTATATTATAGCAATTTTAACCGTTCACAGAATAATTACTACCGCTCGCAGAATAATCAGCAAATATGGAAAATTAAATGACTGATTTATATTATCTTTGCCTTGTAATTAATTTAAAAAATATTTTAAGAAAATATTATCTTAATACACCCCAACTTTCCATCTAACTTCTCTCTTAATAAACTCATAAATAACTCTACCATTTCTGGGATGAGTAATTCAAGATTTAAATAATGGACTATTGATTGATGTCTAGTTACTGGATTCTCTAGTAATATAGCATTAATCAAGAACCATAATAAGACTGAAATTGCTTTGTGTAAGGCAGTTTCGAATACTGGATTAATGTTCATGTTATGGCCATAGAAACTGTACTTCTATGCCTGAAAGGGCTATGGTTAATCTTAAGAAGTATCTTATGGCATTAATCCAATTTTTTAGGAAATACAAAAGTATAGCTACAAAATTTTTAATAGACTTGTTACCCTTTGAAAATGACTATATGAAATTTAGATTTTTTCGATAGTTTTCTTTAAAAATTTGTTGAATAGTCCTTCTATTGAAGAAATTTTTAGAGGAAAATAGCGGAAAAAGATATTTTCAGATGGTTATAATTTAAAGGGTAACAAGTCTAATCATTATTTAAACACAAAAACATTCATTTTATGAAATTGCAAAAATCTCCCTTATTATTTAGTGGTTTGGCACTAATGCTAGTGTTTGCCTATTTAACTACTATTTCCTTTCCAATTACTACGGATA